>NZ_JBIUWI010000050.1:23566-44714 GCF_044743385.1 Pseudomonas sp. NPDC087639
GGCCACGGCCCTTGGCCAGGGCAAAGCTGAAGTTCAGCCCGCTGTTGCGCATCAGGTCGGGCAAATCCTTGTAGACGATCTGCTCTTGCAGGGCCACGGTCGCGGTGGCGATGACCAGACGTTTGCCGGCCAGTTTCGCCGTCGGGATTGCCGCGAGGCTGTACGCCACGGTCTTGCCGGTACCGGTGCCGGCTTCCACCGCAACAATTGCGGGGTCGCCACTGCGCCGGCCTTCGTCGTCGGTATCGATATCACCGAGGACTTTGGCGATTTCAGCGATCATCAGGCGCTGGCCGTAACGCGGCTTGAGGCTCTTGGCCTCTAGAAAACGCGAGTAGGCGCCCTGGATCGTGGTTTTGAGTTCAGTGCTGATCATGGATTGTCGGGCGCAAAAAACGCTGGATAAATTTTCAGTGGTTTCGGATGGCGGCTATCATACCCCGCTAATTAATCCCGCGCAGAACGGAGTGCCCCAATGACACCTTTTAGCCTCGTTTATCCGCTGCATGTCCTGTCCGCCCTGGTCTGGGTCGGCGGCATGTTTTTCGCCTGGATGGTCTTGCGTCCGGCGGCTGTGAAGGCCTTGGACGGCCCTGCCCGGCTGACCTTGTGGGTTGAAGTGTTTCAAGGTTTTTTCCGCTGGGTCTGGGTCGCGGTGATTCTGTTGCCGATCAGTGGTGTGGGTATGTTGCATTTGCAGCAGGTCGGGTTTGAGACCGCGCCAAAGTATGTGCAAGTGATGATCGGGCTGTATGTGGTGATGACGGCGCTGTTTATCCGGATTCAGGGGTTGATGCTGCCGGAGTTGCGTAAGGCGGTTGAAGCGAAGGACTGGGCGGCGGGTGCGGCGGTGCTGGGGCGAATCCGGCGGGTGGTGGGGATTAATCTGATTGTCGGGTTGCTGCTGGTGGCGATTGCGGCGGCGAGGCCGATGATTTGAAGATCGGGGATTAGATCAAAAGCCCCTCACCCTAGCCCTCTCCCGGAGGGAGAGGGGACTGAGTGGGGGATATTGAAGGGCTACGCCGACTTGAAAGATTGGCTTTGAATCCATAATCGACTCGGTTTTTCAGGTCGATGGATAGCGTGAGTCACCTCGGTCGGCCCCCTCTCCCTCCGGGAGAGGGCTGGGCGGGCGGCGTTCCGATGAGGGTCTGCTTTTACAAGCGCTGCACCGTCACAGCCCCCGCCGCCCCCACTGGCCCGGCCTGCCCATCAGCCCCCGCCTTGCCACTCTTGCCGCCATCGGCGCGATACACCAGGCAGCCCTTGGACTTGCCGCCCTTGCCTGCCTTGCCGCCAACACCCGCCGGGCCGCCAGCACCGCCGGCGACGTTGACCTTGATTTGCTCAACCGGGAAGTCGCGCGGCACTTCCAGCCGCACCAGCGCACCCGGAGCACCTGGCTGACCGTCGCTACCGTCACTGCCATCCGCACCATGTCCAGCCGAGCCATAGGTGCACCCTGGATCCTCACCGTTGCCCCCATCGAGACCGACAAAACCCGGCGCACCGGTACCGCCACGGGCATCGACCAACAGTTGCGGCGCGTTCAGTGCCTTGAATTGCAGATTCAGATTGCGCCCGGCACGGGCGGCTTTTTCGTAGGTGCCCGGCGCACCGCGCGCGGTGATCTGACTGCCTTCGCTCAAATCTGCACGAATGACCTTCATCTCAAAAGCCTGTTCACCCGGAACGATGGCGATGCGTGCTTCATGACCGAGGCGCAATTCGCCGACACTCAGTTCGGTCACGTTGGCCGGAACCAGCAAGGTGCCATAATCGGCCACTTCCAGTCGTTCGAGTTGCAAGGTGCCGGCGGTATTGGGCAGACGCATCAGGGAATTGGTTTCGACGCTGACCACCTGGGCGCAGGCCAAAGGGCTGATAAAAGCAGCGAGCAGACACAATTTACGCATGGGAAGAAGCCTCCGGAGCGGCCGGGGCCGGGATGGTTTGCAGATGGAATACGCCGAACAGCAGGATGCGGCCACGATCACGCCAAGGGTGCGCGCGCCCCTTGAGGCTGCGATTGCACAGCAGCACTTCGAACACATGGATCAGCAACAGCAGAGCGCCGGCCAGATTGACCAGCAGATGCAGCGGATGTACGAACGGCACCAACTGATTGGTCAGTACCACGCAGCAGAACAGCAGGGTCAATAACCGCCCCAGCCCCCAGAACACTTTCATACGCTCCCCCGTGTTGCGAATTATTCTTTGGGCGCACAGTAACGGCTTCTGCGGGGGATAAGCCAGAGGGAAAAATGAAAAATCTTCGCCGAGCCGCTAAATGGCTGCCGGATCGACGATGATCGCCCCGGCAGCTCTAGCTCGCGGACTACAGACACCTCCTAACGATTGATGTGCAGCTCCACGCGACGGTTCTGCGCGCGCCCCTCGTCGGTTGCGTTATCGGCCACCGGCTCACTCTCGCCTCGTCCTTCACTGGTCAGTTTGTTCGGTGCCAGCCCCTGACTCAGCAAATAAGCCGCGACACTGCTGGCGCGCCGTTCCGACAATGCCTGGTTATAAGCATCCGAGCCTTTGCTGTCGGTATGACCGATGACCTTGATGCTGACAACGTCGGCATTGCGCAATTTGTCCATCAGCGTATCAAGTTGGGCTCTCGCGGCGGGCGTCAGGTCGGACTTGTCGAAATCGAACAGTACGTTTCCGGCATCGCTCAACGTGATGACTTCGGTTTGCGGGGCCGGTTCGACCGGTTTCTCAACGACCGGATATTGCGGCAGCGGGCAACCACGGTGATCGACCGGGGTATTGGCCGGAGTATCGGGGCAACGGTCGCGGCGGTCGAACACGCCGTCATCGTCTTTATCGCCGTCCTGGGCATAACAGATCAGTCCGCCGGTAAGTATCCCCAGCGCTGCGCCGCCAGCGGCCCAACCGCCACTTTCAATGGCGCCGAGGCCGCCACCGACCAGCCCGCCGAGAAGGCTGCAGATCGGCCACGTACGTTGATTGAGGGGTGCAGTGCCATCGCTGTGGGTGGCGCAACCGGTGAGCAAGCTGCCAAGCAGCAGCACCGGCAAGACGGACCTTGAGAAAACAGTCATTGTGAAAGCTCCTGTGTCACCGGCCCATACCGGTTACACAGGAGTAAAGACCCGCATCCGCGACTGCACAAGCCGCGGATGCGAGAGGGCTAGCGGTTGATTTTGATTTCTGTACGACGGTTCTGCGCACGGCCGTCGGCGGTTTTGTTGTCCGCGACTGGCTGGCTTTCACCGGCGCCGGTCACCGAAACGAAGCTGCTTTGCGGCACGCCGCTCTCAACCAGGTACTTGACCACCGAGTGCGCGCGACGATCCGACAGCTTCTGGTTGTAGGCATCGCTGCCGACGCTATCGGTATGACCGGTCACGGTCAGTTGCGCGGTCGAGGATTCCTGTTTCAGGCGCGTGGCGACCTTGTCGAGCACTTGTTTGTCGGCACCGGTCAGCGTGGCTTTGTCGAACTGGAAGTGAACATCGCGAATGACAATGGTTTCTTCCTTGACCACGACAGCTTCTTCAACCACGGGTGCAGGCGCAGGTGGAGGGCAACCGTCAGCATCGACCTGAACGCCTTTTGGCGTGCCCGGGCACTTGTCGCGACTGTCCGGCACACCATCGCCGTCTTCGTCGCCATCACCGTGTACCCAGCAATAGGCTGCTGCCATGCCACCGACGATCAGTGCGCCACCGCCCGCCCACGAGGTGCTCTCCGTCGCGCCAAGACCGGCACCGACGACACCACCGACCGCCGCACAGGTCGGCCAGTCGGTTTTCTGCAAACCTGCGCAACCAGTCAACACACTGGTTAGCAGAACCAAGGGTAATGCTGTCCGAACTATGCTCATCTAGTTTTCTCCTGAGGGATCGGCTTAAAACCGATTCAGGGAGTAAAGACCGGAGTTTTAATCTCCGCCAGCAATAGGCCATTGCTGTTTGCGACCGTGTTCACAGGACTTTGGCGCATTTGCCGCAAACCTGCGTGGTCGGGCTCTTTGCCGCCGCAGTCAGGCAGGCTAGTCTTGGCGGTCTGATTGAGGAGCTTCGATGAACGTCGCCATTTCTTCCCGTACGCCGCAACAGGCGTTGGCCGCTTTGCTGGATCGTTACGCCCCGGCGCGTCTGCTGTTGATCGGCGCCAGTGAATTCCCGGCGCTGACTGCTTTTAAAGAAGCGCATCCGGACACCATCGTCGCCCACGCCACGCCCGGTGCATTGCCTGCCGAGCTGGCGGCGCAACGTTTCGATCTGGCGCTGGTGGTCGATTGCCTGGAACATTTGCCCAAGCGTGACGGCCTGAATCTGTTGGGCGGGATCCGCAACCTCAACGCCAGTCGCATTGCGGTGCTGGCGGATCTGTCGGCCAGCGGCTGGCAGGAAACCGATTTTTACTCGCTGGCGCTGCAAGCCAGCGAACGCTTCCAACGCGACGATCAAGTGCTGACCCTGTTCACCTATGATCTGCTTGACTACAAACAAGTCCCCGACTGGCTCAACTCAAGGTTCTGGGCCAATCCGGAAAACTTCGGGAAATACTGGTGGTAATGCAATGAGTACAGCCATTTGCCCTTGCGGCAGCGGCAATCTGCTGGATGCCTGCTGCGGTCACTATCACGAAGGCCTGCCGGCGCCGTGCGCGGAAGCCTTGATGCGGTCGCGCTACAGCGCTTATGTGCTGGGGCTGATCGACTATCTGGTGGCGACCACCCTGCCTGCTCAGCAAGCGGGGCTGGATCGCCAATCGATCAGTGCCTGGAGCGCGCAAAGCACCTGGCTCGGCCTCGACGTCGAAAGCTCGGAAGTCTTCGGCGGCCAGCCGGAACACGCCTTCGTCACCTTCACCGCGCGCTGGCACGACAGCCAGGGCGAACACAGCCACCGCGAACGCTCTTCATTTGTGCAGAACGCCGGGCGCTGGTACTTCATCGACCCGACCGTGCAATTGAAGCTGGGGCGCAATGACAGCTGCCCGTGCGCAAGCGGGCAGAAGTTCAAGAAGTGCTGTGCGGGGTATTTCGGCGCGTAAAGACAGCGGCAACTAGACTGGAGCACAAAGGGAGTCACTCGATGCTCGGTCAACGCCACACACTGCGATTGTTTGTTCTGATGCTGATGCTGATGCTGATGCTGAACCTCGGCGGCTGCGCGTCGTGGTTCAGCGATGACCGCGTCGACCCCGCCGTGCACCTGGTAAAAGTCGAAGTGGTGCGCGCCAAGTTGCTTGAGCAGAAGTTCATCCTGCACTTTCGCATCGACAATCCAAACGACAGCGACTTGACCGTGCGCGGCCTGGAATACCGCATTCATCTGGCCGACATGTTGCTGGCTGAGGGCGAGCATGAACACTGGTTTACCGTCGGCCCCAAACGCAGCGCGTACTTCAAAGTGCCGATCCGCACCAATTTATGGCCGAAGGTGAAGGACGTGGTGAAAATGCTGAAAAAACCGGACCAGCAGATTCCCTATCGTTTGCAGGGCGAAATGGAAACCGGTTTATTCATCGCTCACTACGTGCACCTTGAGCGCAATGGCGTGATAATCCCTGCCGATTTAATTCCGGAGCAACACCGATGACTCAGCAACCTCATGTCCATGGCCCTGACTGCAACCACGATCATGATCATGACCATCACCACGATCATGACCATGGCCACGTCCACGGCCCGAACTGCGGCCACGCTCACCAGGAACCAGTGCGCAATGCCTTGAAAGACGTCGGCCGCAACGACCCTTGCCCATGCGGCAACGGCAAGAAATTCAAGAAGTGCCACGGGGCTTGATGCTTCGGGCGAAGATCATCATCGCCTGATCAATCGCCTTCGCGAGCAGGCTCGCTCCTACAGGTTAATCAGCGTCTGTCACACATTTTGTGTACATCGCGATCCTTGTGGGAGCTGGCTTGCCAGCTCCCACAGAGTTCTCAGGCGACGGCCAGAATCTGTCCGGCACTGACCACCGTCGCATACTCCCCATGCAGATTGCCCAGCGACATCCCGTGCACCTCCTCGGCTGAACGCGGCGTGCCGAAATAATCGGTCTTGTCGAAGGTGAAGCACGCATCCTCCGCGACCCACGTATCAAACCCCAGATTGCCCGCCGTGCGCGCTGTCGACTCCACCGAGTTGTTCGTGGCCACGCCAACGATGATCAACTGCCCGATCCCGGCCTGCCGCAACCGTGCTTCCAGTTCAGTGGCACAAAACGCATCCGGCACCTGTTTCTGAATCAGCCACTCGCTGTCCTGCGGCAAAAACCTCTCCTGAAATTCCACCCCGGAATGCTCCGGCCAGAACACCGAATCCGGCGAACGTGACAAGTGCTGCACATGAATCACCGGCCGCCCGCTGCGGCGCCAAAGCGCCAGCAGATCAAGGATTCGTTCTTCAGCCTGCGGATTGTTCCTGCGCCCCAATCGCGGCTGCAGGATGCCTTTTTGCTGGTCGATGATGATCAGTGCAGCGTTGGCCTGCAGCTCCATAGAGGTCTTCTCGCGAGGGTCATTTGATTGCCCGCACTTCAACATCCCTCCCTTCACCTGAGCAAGTCATGAAACGATCATCGATCAGTGGCAAGAAATAACCACTCGCCCCGCTTGCGCGGCCACCTCCCGCTCACTAACGTAGCGGCTTTATTGCGCCCCCAGCCTCGACACCCCCGCAGGAGCTTTGCCATGGCCTCGCCAGCCCTTACACATTTTCTTCCCCGGTTCGGCGTTGCCGCAGCAGTGACCAGTGTTTTGAGCCTGTCCGGTTGCCAGACCTGGAACGCTCAGGACACCCTCCCTCCCAACTCCGGCGTGCAACCGCTCAAAGGGCTGGCGCAGAACGTTTCGGTACGCCGCAATGCCATGGGCATGCCGTTGATCGAAAGCAACAGCTTCCACGACGCGCTGTTCGCCCTCGGCTATGTCCACGCCAGCGACCGCATCAACCAGATGGTCACCCTGCGCCTGCTCGCTCAGGGCCGTATGGCGGAAATCTCCGGCGCCTCAATGCTCGACGCCGACCGCTACATGCGCGCGGTCAATCTGAAAAAAAGCGCCGCCGAGCTCTACAAGGCCTCGTCACCGCGGCTCAAGCGATTCTTCGAAGTCTATGCGCGCGGCGTCAACGCCTACCTGTTCCGCTATGCCGACAAACTGCCGGGCGACCTCGCTGCCAGCGGCTACAAGCCGGAATACTGGAAGCCGGAAGATTCCGCGCTGATTTTCGCCCTACTGAACTTCAGCCAATCGGCCAACCTGCCGGAAGAAATCTCGTCACTGGTGCTCGCGCAAACCGTGACCACCGACAAACTCGCCTGGCTGACCCCGTCCGCCCCGGACGAAAATCTGCCGCTGGCCGAAGCCGACAAGCTGCAAGGCCTCAAGCTCAACGGGCAAATCCCCGGTCTGAGCGAACTGAGCAGCGCCAGCCAGCAACTGTCGACGCTAAACCTGCTCGCCCCCCCCTCTTCGAACAACTGGGCGATTGCCCCGCAACGCAGTCGCAGCGGCAAAAGCCTGCTGGCCAGCGACAGCCATGGTCCATTGGCCGCGCCGTCGCTCTGGAGCTTCGTGCAGATTCGCGCGCCTAAATATCAGGCTGCCGGCGTGACCGTAGCCGGTTTGCCGATGGTCCTGGGTGGTTTCAACGGCAAAGTGGCGTGGAGCATGACCAGCGTGCTCGGCGACAACCAGGACCTGTTCCTGGAAAAAATCCGTCGTCAGGGCAGCACCCTTTCCTACGAAGTAAATGGCAAATGGCAGCCTGTAGGCGTGCGCAACGAAACCTATTTCGTCAAAGGCCAGCGGCCGATTCGCGAAGCGGTGTACGAAACCCGCCACGGCGCGTTGCTCAACAGTGCCCAGGCTGCCGCACAAGGCAACGGTTATGGCCTGGCCTTGCAGACGCCGAGCTTCACCGACGACAAAACCCTGGACGCATTTTTTGATCTGAGTCGTGCGCAGAACGTTGAGCGCGCTTCGGACGCGAGCCGGGAAATCCGCGCCATCGCGCTGAATCTGGTATTCGCCGACGCCAGCAATATTGGCTGGCAAGTCACCGGCCGCTTCCCCAACCGTCGCGAAGGCGAAGGCCTGCTGCCGTCGCCGGGCTGGGAAGGTCGTTACGACTGGGACGGTTATGCCGACCCGATGCTGCACCCATACGATCAGGACCCGGCGCAAGGCTGGCTCGGCACCGCCAACCAGCGCGTGATTCCTCACGGTTACGGCATGCAACTGTCGAACTCCTGGGCCGCGCCGGAACGTGGTGAGCGTCTTGCTGAACTCGCCGGCAGCGGCAAGCACGACAGTCGCAGCGTCATCGCCATGCAATACGACCAGACCACCACGTTCGCCGCCAAGCTGAAGAAAGTGTTCGAAGCGCCGGGAATGAAACAACCGCTGAAACAGGCGATCGACGCCCTGCCGGAAACCGATCGCAGCAAAGCCCGCGAGGCGTTCACCCGATTGATGGCGTTTGACGGCAAACTCAGCCCGACCTCGGCGGATGCGGCGATTTATGAACTGTTCCTGCAAGAAAGCATGAAGCAGATCTTCCTCGACGAACTAGGCCCAGAGTCCAGTGCGGCGTGGAAAGCGTTTATCGCCAACGGTGATTTGTCCTACGCCGCGCAGGCCGATCATCTGCTGGGGCGCGAGGATAGTCCGTTCTGGGATGACCTGCGCACGCCGCAGAAAGAGGACAAAGCGGTGATTCTCGCCCGCAGCTTCGCGGCAGCGATTGCCGCTGGCGACAGCCTGTTGGGTGGCGATCACAAAGCCTGGCAATGGGGCAAATTGCACAGCTACGTGTGGAAGAACGCCAATGGCCAGACTGTTCGTGGGCCGCTCGCGGCTGGCGGCGATCACACCACACTGAACACCTCGGCGTTTACCTGGGGCCAGGACTTCACCACTACGCGTGCGCCGTCGATGCGTTTTATCGTCGACTTCGGTCAGGCCGAACCGCTGATGGGGCAGAACGGTGCGGGGCAATCGGGTAATCCGGTGAGCCCGAACTACCTCAATGGCATTGATCAGTGGCTCAAGGGGCAGTACATCGGGTTGCCGATGCAGCCGCAGAACTTTGATCGGGTGTATGGCAAGACGCGCCTGACCCTCACCCCCGGCAAATAAACGCAGATTCCCTTGTAGGAGTGAGCCTGCTCGCGAAGACGGTGGCACATTCAGAATCGATGTGTCTGATAAACCGCTTTCGCGAGCAGGCTCGCTCCCACAATGGCTTTGTATCCCTCCGCAAAAAATCCATAGAACTTCTGACCCCGCCCAAACCTCATAGCTAACAAGCCCCCCATTTCTGGTAACGACATGGACCTTGTTATCGCCCGTCCCGAAGGTTTGTACTGCCCCGCCGGGGATTTTTATATCGATCCGTGGCGGCCGGTGGAGCGTTCGGTGATTACCCATGCCCATGGCGATCACGCCCGCACCGGCAATCAGCACTACCTGGCCAGCAGCGCCAGCGAAGGGATTCTGCGCGCGCGTCTGGGTCAGGACATCAACCTGCAAACCCTCGCCTACGGCCAACGCCTCACCCACCATGGCGTCACCCTGAGTTTCCATCCAGCCGGGCACGTGCTCGGTTCGGCCCAGGTGCGTCTGGAATACGGCGGCGAAGTCTGGGTTGCCTCGGGCGATTACAAAATCGAGCCGGACGGCACCTGCGCACCCTTCGAACCGGTGCGCTGCCACACCTTTATCACCGAATCGACGTTCGGCCTGCCGATCTACCGCTGGCAGCCGCAAGCGCAGGTGTTCAGCGAGATCAACGAGTGGTGGAAAGCCAATATCGCCGTGGGCAAGGCCAGCGTGTTGTTCTGTTACTCGTTCGGCAAGGCTCAACGCATTCTCCACGGCATCGACGAAACCCTCGGCCCGATCCTCAGCCACGGCGCGGTCGAGCCGTTGAACCGGGTTTATCGCGAAGCAGGGGTGTATCTGCCGCCGACGATCTACGCCGGTGACGTGAAAAAAAGCGATCCGATCATGCGCCAGGCCCTGGTCATCGCCCCGCCATCGGCAGGGGGCAGCACCTGGATGCGGCGGTTCGGCGACTTCAGCGACGGGTTCGCCAGCGGCTGGATGCGTTTGCGCGGCACCCGCCGGCGGCGCGGGGTCGATCGCGGTTTCGTGCTGTCCGATCACGCCGACTGGCCGGGTCTTCTTTGGGCGATCAACCAGACCGGCGCCGAACGAGTGATGGTCACCCACGGCTCGATCGGCGTGCTCGTGCGGCATCTGCGCGAACAAGGCCTCGATGCCAAAGGCTTCAACACTGAATACGGCGATGACGAAGAAGAAAACATCGCCTCTGCACCGACCGTCGCCGAGATGCAAGCATGAAGGCCTTCGCCGAGTTGTACGCAGAACTCGACGCCACCACGTCCAGCAACGCCAAACTGGCAGCGATGCAGGCTTATTTCGCTCAGGCCGAACCGCAGGATGCGGCATGGGCGGTGTACTTTTTGTCCGGTGGTCGGCCACGGCAACTGGTGCCGGTGCGGATCCTGCGTGAACTGGCAGTCGAGGTGTCCGGGCTGACGCCATGGCTGTTCGAGGAAAGCTATCAAGCGGTCGGCGATCTGGCGGAAACCATTTCGCTGGTGCTGCCGGAAAATCCGCACAGCTCCGACGCCGGCCTGGCTGAATGGATCGAGGACAGACTGCTGCCATTGCGCGGTGAAACACCGGAGTTCCTGTCACGGCAACTGCCAGCACTTTGGGCGCAGCTGGATCGACCAAGCCTGATGCTGTGTATCAAGCTAATCACCGGTAGCTTTCGCGTCGGTGTGTCGAAACTGTTGGTCACCCGGGCACTGGCCTCGATGGCCGGGCTCGACAGCAAGCGCGTAGCCCAGCGTCTGGTGGGCTACACCGACCTGTCCAACCGGCCGAACGCCGCCAGCTATCTGAAGTTGATTGCGCCAGAGTCTGCTGACGAGCACTCCCAGCGCGGAGGCCAGCCGTACCCGTTTTTCCTCGCGCACGCCTTGGCGCAACCGGTCGAGGAGTTTGAAGCATTGATCGGCCCGGCAAGCAATTGGCAGGTGGAGTGGAAGTGGGATGGCATCCGCGCGCAAGTGGTCAAGCGTGACGGGAAGTTGTGGGTGTGGTCGCGGGGTGAAGAACTGGTTACCGAACGTTTTCCCGAACTTGATGTGCTGGTGCACGGTTTGCCCGATGGCACGGTGATCGACGGTGAAATCGTGGTGTGGAAAAGCACCCACCCACTGACTGAAGACGCCTTTGATCCGCAGTCGCCGGAACCGCCAGCGGTGCAACCGTTCGCCCTGCTGCAACAACGGATCGGCCGCAAAACCCTCGACAAGAAAATCCTCGAAGAAGTACCGGTGGTGGTGCTCGCCTACGACTTGCTGGAATGGCAGGGCGAAGACTGGCGCAACGAGCCGCAGGCCAAGCGGCGCGCGCAGTTGGAAGACGTCATCGCCCGCTGCAACAGTCCGGTGCTGCTGGCTTCCCCGGTGCTGACCGGTACGGATTGGTTCGACCTCGCCCGCCAGCGCGAAGCCTCCCGACGCCTGGGCGTCGAGGGCATGATGCTCAAGGCCCGCGACTCGCTGTACGGAGTCGGTCGCACCAAAGATATGGGCGTTTGGTGGAAGTGGAAGGTCGATCCGTTCAGCGTCGATGCCGTATTGATTTACGCGCAACGCGGGCATGGCCGTCGCGCCAGTCTGTACAGCGATTACACCTTCGCCGTTTGGGATGGCCCGCCCGAGTCCAGCGAGCGTGCGCTGGTGCCGTTCGCCAAAGCCTATTCGGGTCTGACTGACGAGGAAATGCGCCAGGTCGACAGCATCGTGCGCAAGACCACTGTGGAAAAGTTCGGCCCTGTCAGCAGTGTCAAGCCGAGCCTGGTGTTCGAACTGGGTTTCGAAGGCATCGCCCTGTCACGGCGGCACAAGAGCGGGATTGCCGTGCGTTTCCCGCGGATGCTGCGCTGGCGGCAGGACAAGACTGTCGATGAGGCGGACAGCCTGGCCACGCTACAAAACCTCCTTGCCTGACCCCCTTTCCCGGGACACTGATCATTTGAATTGAATGACTACCTGTGGCGAGGGGATTTATCCCCGATCGGCTGCGCAGCAGTCGCAAAACCTGAGCATGCAATTCTCCCTGATGAATGCTGGGGGATGCTTCGCAACCCATCGGGGATAAATCCCCTCACCACAGGGAATGCAGCGCCCGCGAAATCCCAACATCGAACTGAAATGGTGCAAGGTTTTTACGACGCCCGTTTCCGTGCATCAATCCCCTCCTCATCTACCAATCCCCACCTTTTAAAACGCTTGTTCGGGACTCTGGTTCGGAAATTGCTACTTTCTATAGGTCGTACGCGTTCCAGTAACAATAATTCTGCGCCACAAGCGCTCATATTGGTTCTTAGGGATTGAATAATGAAAAAAGCATTGCTGACCCTTTCTGCACTGGCGTTGTGCATGGCCGCTGGCTCCGCGCTGGCCAAGGAATACAAAGAACTGCGCTTTGGCGTTGACCCTTCGTATGCACCGTTTGAGTCGAAAGCGGCCGACGGCAACCTGGTGGGCTTCGACATCGACCTGGGTAACGCGATCTGCGCCGAACTGAAGGTCAAGTGCAAGTGGGTCGAAAGTGACTTCGACGGCATGATTCCGGGCCTCAAAGCCAATAAATTCGACGGTGTGATCTCGTCGATGACCGTGACCCCAGCCCGCGAAAAAGTCATCGACTTCTCCAGCGAGCTGTTCTCCGGCCCGACCGCTTACGTGTTTAAGAAAGGCTCGGGTATCACCGCAGACGTTGCGTCTTTGAAAGGAAAAACCGTCGGCTACGAGCAAGGCACCATTCAGGAAGCCTACGCCAAAGCCGTGCTGGACAAGGCCGGCGTGAAAACCCAGGCCTACCAGAACCAGGATCAGGTGTATTCCGACCTGACGTCCGGCCGTCTCGACGCCGGCATCCAGGACATGCTGCAAGCCGAATTGGGCTTCTTGAAGTCGCCAAAGGGCGCCGACTATGAAGTCAGCAAGCCGGTCGACAGCGAATTGCTGCCGGCCAAAACCGCTGTCGGTATTAAGAAAGGTAACACTGAGCTGAAAGCGCTTTTGGATAAAGGTATCAAAGCGTTACACGATGATGGCACCTACGCCACCATCCAGAAGAAACACTTTGGCGATCTGAATCTGTACAGCGGCAAATAATGCCCCGGCGCCCATCCTCGATGGGCGCCTTTTCCATCCGCTCAGGTTGCTGATTTATGTTCGAAAACCTCCTGCAAAATCTGGGGCTCGCAGCCTTCAGCCTCAAGGGCTTCGGTCCTTTGCTGCTGGAAGGCACCTGGATGACCATCAAATTATCGGCGTTGTCGCTGCTGGTGGCCGTGTTGCTCGGCCTGCTCGGCGCCAGTGCCAAGCTGTCAAAAGTCAAAATGGTGCGCCTGCCTGCCCAGGTCTACACCACGTTGATTCGCGGGGTGCCGGATCTGGTGCTGATGCTGTTGATCTTCTACAGCCTGCAAACCTGGCTGACCTCGCTCACCGATTACATGGAATGGGAATACATCGAGATCGACCCGTTCAGCGCCGGGGTGCTGACCCTGGGCTTCATTTATGGCGCGTACTTCACCGAAACCTTCCGTGGCGCGATCCTCTCGGTGCCGCGCGGTCAGGTTGAAGCCGCCACGGCATATGGCCTCAAACGCGGCCAGCGCTTTCGCTTCGTGGTGTTCCCGCAAATGATGCGCTTCGCCCTGCCTGGCATCGGCAACAACTGGATGGTGATGCTCAAGGCCACCGCGCTGGTATCGATCATCGGTCTGGCCGATCTGGTCAAAGCCGCGCAAGACGCCGGTAAAAGCACCTATCAACTGTTTTACTTCCTGGTTCTCGCCGCGTTGATCTATCTGCTGATCACCAGTGCCTCGAACATCATCCTGCGCTGGCTCGAACGCCGCTACGCCGCTGGTGCCCGGGAGGCCGTACGATGATCGAACTCTTGCAGGAATACTGGAAAGCCTTCCTTTATACCGACGGCAATAACATCACCGGGCTGGCGATGACGATGTGGCTGCTCAGCGCCTCGATCTTCATTGGCTTCCTGGTGTCGATACCGTTGTCGATTGCCCGTGTCTCGCCGCACTTCTATGTCCGCTGGCCGGTGCAGTTCTACACCTACCTGTTCCGCGGTACGCCGCTGTATATCCAACTGCTGATTTGCTACACCGGCATCTACAGCCTCGCCGCCGTGCGCGCGCAGCCGATTCTCGACAGTTTTTTTCGCGATGCGATGAACTGCACGATCCTCGCCTTTGCCCTGAACACCTGTGCCTACACCACGGAGATTTTCGCCGGGGCGATCCGCAGCATGAACCACGGCGAAGTCGAAGCGGCCAAGGCTTACGGTCTGACGGGCTGGAAGCTGTATGCCTACGTGATCATGCCTTCGGCCTTACGCCGTTCGTTGCCTTACTACAGCAACGAAGTGATCCTGATGCTGCACTCGACCACCGTGGCCTTCACCGCGACTATCCCCGACATCCTGAAAGTCGCCCGGGACGCCAACTCGGCGACCTTCCTGACCTTTCAATCGTTCGGCATTGCCGCGCTGATCTACCTGGCCATTACCTTTGCACTGGTCGGCCTGTTCCGCCTCGCCGAACGCCGATGGCTGGCCTTCCTCGGGCCGACTCACTAGGAACCTTGTAATGCGACACCAGATCCATGACCTGCTGGCCCCACTGCCGGGGACCGCACGACAGATCCACAGCTTCCACTTCGGCCCGCAGCAGGCCAAAGGCAAGATCTACATCCAGTCGTCGCTGCACGCCGACGAATTGCCCGGCATGCTCGTCGCCTGGCACCTCCAGCAGCGTTTGGCGGAGCTGGAAGCCGCCGGGCGCCTGCGCAGCGAAATCGTGCTGGTGCCGGTGGCCAACCCGGTCGGCCTCGAGCAAGTGCTGATGGACGTGCCGCTGGGCCGCTACGAACTGGAGAGCGGGCAGAACTTCAACCGCTGGTTTGTCGATCTGAGCGAAGAAATCGGCAACGACATCGAGGGCAAGCTCGGCGATGACCCGCAGGGTAATCTCGAACTGATACGCGTCAGCCTACGCAACGCCCTCGCCTGCCAGACCGCCAGCACACAACTGCAATCCCAGCGCCTGACCCTGCAACGGCTGGCCTGCGACGCGGACATGGTGCTGGACCTGCATTGCGATTTCGAATCGGTGGTTCACCTCTACACCACGCCCGAAGCGTGGCCGCAGGTCGAGCCGCTGGCGCGTTACATCGAGTCGCAGGCCAGTCTGTTGGCCACCGATTCCGGCGGGCAGTCGTTCGATGAATGTTTCACGCTGCTGTGGTGGCAACTCAAGGAGCGTTTCGGCGAACACTTCGAGATTCCGCTGGGCAGTTTCTCGGTGACCGTCGAGTTGCGCGGCCAGGGCGATGTCAATCACCCGATGGCCAGCCGCGACTGTCAGGCATTGATCGATTATCTGATCCAGTTCGATGCGATCGTCGGCGAGACCCGACCACAGCCGCCATTGGCCTTCCCTGCCACGCCGCTGGCCGGGGTGGAACCGGTGACCACGCCGGTCGGCGGCTTACTGGTCTACACCGCCACGGCGGGGCAATACCTGGAGGCCGGGCAACAGATTGCCGAAATCATCGATCCGATCAACAACCGGGTCACGCCTGTTCATTGCACCACGGCCGGCCTGATGTATGCCCGCTCGCTGCGGCGCATGGCCACCGCCGGCATGGTGATCGCCCACGTCGCGGGCGCCGAAGCCTATCGCAGCGGCTACCTACTTTCGCCTTGAGGATGTCTGTCCCATGTACAAACTGACCGTTGAAGGCCTGCACAAAAGCTATGGCGACCATCAGGTGCTCAAAGGCGTTTCGCTCAAGGCCAAGACCGGCGACGTGATCAGCCTGATCGGCGCCAGCGGCTCGGGTAAAAGCACCTTTTTGCGCTGTATCAATTTTCTCGAACAACCCAACGACGGCGCCATGAGCCTGGATGGCCAAACGATCCGCATGGTCACCGACCGCCACGGCATGCACGTCGCCGACCCGGACGAACTGCAACGCCTGCGCACGCGACTGGCGATGGTATTCCAGCATTTCAACCTGTGGAGCCACATGACCGTGCTGGAAAACATCACCATGGCCCCGCGCCGGGTGCTGGGTTGCAGCAAACAGGAAGCCGAGGATCGCGCCCGGCGCTATCTGGACAAGGTCGGTCTGCCGGCCCGCGTGGCAGATCAGTACCCGGCGTTTCTCTCCGGCGGTCAGCAGCAACGCGTGGCGATTGCCCGGGCGCTGGCGATGGAGCCGGAAGTCATGCTGTTCGATGAACCGACGTCGGCGCTGGACCCGGAGTTGGTGGGTGAAGTGTTGCGCGTGATTCAGGGCCTGGCCGAGGAAGGCCGGACGATGATCATGGTGACTCACGAAATGAGCTTCGCGCGCAAGGTCTCCAGCCAGGTGTTGTTTCTGCACCAAGGGCTGGTCGAAGAGGAAGGCGCGCCTGAAGAGGTACTCGGCAATCCGAAGAGCGAACGCCTGCGGCAGTTCCTCAGCGGCAACCTCAAGTAACCTGCACACATAAAACCTGTGGGAGCGAGCCTGCTCGCGAAAGCGGTCGGTCAGTCAACGATGATGTTGAATGTGACAACGTCTTCGCGAGCAGGCTCGCTCCCACGAGGATATTCATCTACTGACGAAATTAAACTTGTTAGCAAGCACTGCGGTCATTGGAAGAACACCTCCAGAGCGCGCGCAGCAGGCATGGCGAAATCCCCCGACCTCGCAAAAACCTGGTTCAGCGCTCGCGGCTGGAAGCCGTTCGCTTTTCAGAAACAGGTATGGGCCGCCGTCAAAAATGGCGAGTCTGGATTGCTGCACGCCAGCACCGGCGCCGGTAAAACCTATGCGGTGTGGTTTGCCGCACTCAATCGTTTCGCCAAATCCGCGCCAATCGTAGAAACATCGCGTAAACGCAAACCGCCGGCCGAACCACTGACGGTGTTGTGGATCACGCCTATGCGCGCCCTCGCCGCCGACACCGCGCGCGCCTTGCAAACCCCTGTCGATGATTTGCAGATCCCGTGGAGCATCGGCCTGCGCACCGGTGACACCAACAGCAGCGAACGCGCGCGCCAGAGTCGACGCCTGCCAACTGCGCTGATCACCACCCCGGAAAGCCTGACCCTGCTGCTCGCTCGCGCCGATGCGCGCACAGCGCTGTCGACCCTGCGCATGATCGTGGTGGACGAATGGCACGAATTGCTTGGCAACAAACGCGGTGTGCAGTTGCAACTGGCCCTCGCCCGTCTGCGCCATTGGCAACCCGACTTGATCGTCTGGGGCGTCTCCGCGACGCTCGGTAATCAATCCCACGCCGAACAGGTGCTGATCCCACAGGGCGGAGGCATTAGCGTTCAGGGCCAGAGCGAAAAGTCCCTGGAGGTCGACACCCTGCTCCCACCGACTATCGAACGCTTTCCATGGGCCGGGCACATCGGTCTGAAGATGCTGCCGCAGGTGGTCACCGAACTCGATGCCTGCGCCAGTAGCCTGGTGTTCACCAACACCCGGGCGCAGTCGGAAATCTGGTATCAGGCGTTGCTTGAGGCGCGCCCGGACTGGGCCGGGCTGATCGCCTTGCATCACAGCTCGCTGTCCCGTGACACCCGCGATTGGGTCGAACAGGCGTTGAAGGACGGTCAGCTTAAAGCCGTCGTGTGTACGTCGAGTCTCGACCTAGGGGTGGATTTCCTGCCGGTGGAGCGCGTGCTGCAAATCGGTTCGGCCAAAGGTGTCGCGCGCCTGATGCAGCGCGCCGGACGTTCGGGTCATGCGCCCGGGCGCACCTCGCGGGTGACGTTGGTACCGACTCACAGCCTCGAGTTGGTCGAAGCAGCTGCCGCTAAAGACGCCGTAAAGCAACGGCGCATCGAACCGCGCCTGTCGCCACACAAACCGCTGGATGTGCTGGTGCAACATCTGGTCAGCATGGCGCTGGGCGGCGGATTCTTACCCGACGAGCTGTACGAAGAGGTCCGCGGTGCTTGGGCTTATCGTGACCTGACACCCGAGGATTGGGCCTGGGCGCTGGCTTTCGTACGCCATGGCGGAATGTCTCTGACAGCCTATCCGGATTACCGCCGGGTCGAACCGGACGAGCACGGCGTCTGGCGCGTGCCCGATGCGCGCCTTGCCCGGCGCCACCGTATGAGCATCGGCACCATCGTCAGCGATGCAAGCATCCAGTTGAAATTCTGGAGCAAGGGCGGTGGTGGCAAACAGTTGGGCAGTGTCGAGGAAGGTTTTATCGCGCGGCTTAAACCGGGTGATGGTTTTCTGTTCGCCGGACGTTTGCTGGAGTTGGTGCGCGTGGAAAACATGACGGCCTACGTCAAACGCAGCACCGCGAAAAAAGCCGCCGTACCGCGCTGGAATGGCGGGCGCATGCCGCTCTCCAACGAATTGGCCGAGGCGGTGGTGGCGCGCTTTACCGCCGCCGCGCGGGGTGAGTTCGTTGGGCCGGAAATGCAGGCGTTGCGGCCACTGCTGGAAACCCAGGCCCGCTGGTCTGGCCTGCCCACCACCGACAGCCTACTGGCCGAGGTGCTGAAATCCCGCAAAGGCTGGCACCTTTTCCTTTATCCGTTTGCCGGGCGTCAGGTGCATTTGGGGCTGGCCAGCCTGCTCGCGTGGCGGGTCAGTCAGCGTCAACCGGTGACATTTTCGATCGCGGTCAACGATTACGGTCTGGAGCTGCTCAGCGCAACGCCGGTGGACTGGTCGCAACAACTCGATACCGAACTGCTCAGCCCCGATCATCTGTTGCGGGACGTCCTGGCCAGCCTCAACGCCGGCGAGCTGGCCCTGCGACGCTTTAGGGAAATTGCCCGGATTGCCGGACTGGTGTTCGCCGGTTACCCCGGCGCGCCGAAAAGTACCCGGCAAGTGCAGGCATCCAGCGGCTTGTTCTTTGAAGTGTTCAAACAATATGACGCCGACAACCTGCTGCTGGCGCAGGCCGGGGAAGAAGTCCTACGCGAAGAACTGGATATTCGGCGCCTGGAACAGACACTGGCGCACATCAATCAGATGACACTAGAGGTACATCAGATCAAACGTCCTACACCCTTGGGGTTTCCGCTACTGGTGGAACGCATGCGCGAGAGCATGAGTTCGGAAAAACTTGCTGACCGGATAAGACGGATGGTCGGTGATCTGGAGAAATCCGCAGACAAGGGCAAGCGCACATGAACGCGCCCTACCCGGTGCGTCTGGCTGGCGAGGAACTCTGGCTGCTGCCGGAGAAAGCCCTGTATTGGCCGGAACAACAGGCGCTGCTGATCGCCGACGTGCATTTCGGCAAGGCGGCTGCCTATCGCAGCCTCGGGCAACCCGTCCCGCAAGGCACGACGGCGAGCAATGTCGCGGTGATTGATCGGCTGCTGGCGAAACTGCCCTGCCGACAACTGATATTTCTAGGCGACTTCCTGCATGGGCCTGGCTCGCATGCAGCGGGCACTTTAAGCGCGTTGGCTGAATGGCGGTCACGCCACGCGGATCTGCCGATGACGCTGATTCGCGGCAATCACGACAAACGCGCAGGCGACCCACCGGCGTCGCTGAACATCCGCGTGGTGCCGGAACCGCTGCTGCTCGGGCCGTTCGCCTTGCAGCATGAACCCGATCCCCATCCCGAAAGGCACGTGCTGGCCGGGCATGTGCACCCGGTTTATCGGCTGCATGGCAAGGGGCGGCAGAGTTTGCGCCTCGCATGCTTCAGGCTGGGTGAACGCATTAGTGTGATGCCGGCATTCGGCGCCTTCACCGGCGGCTATCCGGTCGAGCGCGACGAGTCCTGTAGGATCTTTGTCATTGGTGACAACGAAATATGGCCAGTCAGTTGAAGTCTTGCCGGACTCCAACTGACTGGCCATTCATTCCCCATCGGGATCAGGCAACTGGCGCCGGTGGTGGCTCGTCGGGAAGGGTCGGCTCGCCCGGCTCGGTCGGTTGTTCATTGGGGGTATCGGGATCAGGCTGGCCAGGAATTCCGCCGGCCATGCTGATGGGCGGGTGTGCCAACAAGGACCAGGCCAAAACGCCAATCTGATTGGGCTCAAGCCTTGCCAATTCGGCACTGATATGCGGATCGATCTTCATAGGGCACTCCTCGGCGAAGGCCCGTTTCAGCAGAAGCAAAAACGGGCAGTACACCCCATAGAGTGTCTGCCCGCCAAAGAATTCCCGACAATTGCCGGATGGACGAATCAGGTACGCGGCAGAGTTACGCCACGCTGGCCTTGGTACTTGCCGCCGCGATCCTTGTAGGAAACTTCACATTCCTCGTCGGATTCGAGGAACAGCATCTGCGCCACGCCTTCGTTGGCGTAGATTTTCGCCGGCAGGTTGGTGGTGTTGGAGAACTCCAGAGTCACGTGACCTTCCCACTCAGGCTCAAGCGGAGTGACGTTAACGATGATGCCGCAACGCGCGTAGGTGCTTTTGCCCAGGCAGATGGTCAGTACATTGCGCGGAATACGGAAATATTCGACGGTGCTGGCCAAGGCGAAGGAGTTCGGCGGAATGATGCACACGTCGCTATGGATGTCGACGAAGCTGCCGGCGTCGAAGTTTTTCGGGTCGACGATGGCCGAATTGATGTTGGTGAACACCTTGAAGTGGTTGGTGCAACGCACGTCGTAGCCGTAGCTCGACACACCGTAGGAGATCACCCGGCTGTCGTCGCTGCCGCGCACCTGGCGCTCGACGAACGGTTCGATCATGCCGTGTTCCTGCGCCATGCGGCGAATCCACTTGTCCGATTTGATGCTCATGGCGGGTGTCCTGAATAGCGAGGTGGAAAAATTCTGTCCGGCATCTTACCGGTCGCGCCGCCGGGTTCAAAGTGCGCGCTGCAATTCTCGCCGAACCCCCTGGAAATACGCACTCTGGCGACGAACCGTTACACCGCCGATCCCGAAAACAAAGAAACCTTCGCAAGAAGCATTGGCACGTCCCGGAAAAAGGGTTAAGGTGGCGCCACTGTGCTGCTTGTGTCACTGAGAATCTCTACACGATATGTTGAATTTCGATCCAAC
>NZ_JBIUWI010000051.1:0-43526 GCF_044743385.1 Pseudomonas sp. NPDC087639
TCGATCCTCAAGTACAACCCTGAGCTGTCGGCCGATGACCTGAACGACATCGACAAGGCGCGCGCCATCGACAAGAAGGCTGGGGCCTAGGTGCTGGGATTCGAAGGTCTGGGCAAGCTGCAGGTGATGATTTTCGAAGAACTGGTCGAGCACAAGCTGGAACAGCCGCACTTCATTACCCAGTACCCGTTCGAAGTGTCGCCATTGGCCCGTCGTAACGATGACAACCCGAACGTCACCGACCGTTTCGAGCTGTTCATCGGCGGCCGCGAAATCGCCAACGCCTACTCCGAGTTGAACGACGCGGAAGACCAGGCCGAGCGCTTCATGGCGCAGGTGGCCGACAAGGACGCCGGCGACGATGAAGCCATGCACTACGACGCCGACTTCGTTCGCGCGCTGGAGTACGGCATGCCGCCAACGGCCGGTGAAGGGATCGGCATCGACCGCCTGGTGATGTTGCTGACCAACTCGCCGTCGATCCGCGATGTGATCCTGTTCCCGCACATGCGACCGCAAGCGTAATCGTTTCAGTTAAAAAGCCGCCTAAAACAGGCGGCTTTTTATTGCCCGTCTGGTACAAATGTATCAATTGGTTAATTTTGAAATAGCAGAGGAAGTCCTGTCGTGATGGTTGCAATCGCTCAAGAAGGTGCAGCGGGTATCGCCACTGCGGTCGCTGAAAGTGTTCAGTACCAGGGCCGCAAGGCCAGCCGACAGGGAAGCGAACAGCGTCGCCAGGACATTCTCGACGCCGCGATGCGTATTGTCGTGCGTGACGGCGTGCGCGCTGTACGTCACCGTGCAGTAGCTGCGGAGGCCGGTGTGCCGCTGTCGGCCACCACGTATTACTTCAAGGACATCGATGACCTGCTCACCGATACCTTCGCCCAACATGTTGAACGCAGCGCCGCGTACATGGCCAAGCTGTGGATCAACAATGAAGGCCTGTTGCGCGAGATGGTGGTCAGTGGCGACGGCAGCCCGGAATCGCGCTCGCAACTGGCCGACGATATAGCCCGGCTGATGGCTGACTACGTGCATCGGCAACTGGTCAACCGTCGCGAGCACTTGATGGCAGAGCAGGCCTTCCGTCAGGAAGCGCTGCTCAACCCGCGACTGGCGATTCTGGTGCGCTCCCATCAGCAGATTTTGCTGCAGGGCACCTGCCAGTTGTTTCAGGTCCTGGGCTCGCGTGAACCGCAGCAGGATGCCAAGGTGTTGACGGCGATTATCGGACGGATGGAATATCAGGGCCTGCTCAACGACGCCGAGCCTTTGGCCGAAGAGGAGATGCTCGGCATTCTGACGCGGTATATGCATTTGGTGCTGGCGTCGGTGTAACGCAATGGTGGGTTCATAGGGAGTATTGAATGAAAGCCTGGCGTGGCGTGCTGATCGCCCTGTCGTTCCTGCTGCTCAGTGGCTGTCTGGTGACTTTCAAGGAGCCGCCTCCTGCCAGTGACCCTGCGCCCAAAGGCCTGCTCGGCAAATGGTCGGGCATCAATGCCTGGGGCGAGCCGATGAGCCTTGAGCTGACTCGCGTCGGCAACGACCGCTATCAGGCTGTCACCTACTTCAAGGCCAAACCCCGCGAGCGTGAGGCTTACCCCTTTACCGTCTCGCACCATGGCAGTCGCTGGTATCTGTCGGCGAAAGTGCCGGGGCGGTTCGGCGGCCACTACACCATTGCCGGGTTCGAACTCACCGACAAACGCGAACTGGTGGTGTACAACCTCGATCTCGAACAGATCAATCAAGCGATCCAGCATAAAGCCCTCGACGGTCAGGCCTTCCAGACCGACGATGGCGACGGCGTGCAGGTCGACAGCAACCTCGACAAGGTCTTTGCTTACCTCGACGATCCGGCCAATTCCGATGTCTTCGTCGAAGCGGTGCGCTATCAGCGCCAGAACAGCGCCAAATAATTCAGTACGTCAGATTTTCTACAGGAGTTTCGGGTGGACGATTACCAGCAGTCGATACGCATATTGTCCGATCGCATTGTGCTGGCGCAGACGCCGATCCGCGTGCTTGATGCGGTCAAGTGGGACGAGAACGTGCGCAAGGGCTTCCTCAAGGCCAAGGGCAAGGAAATGCCGGCGGTAGACCGCGACTACTACCTCAACCGGCCGCTGTCATTCGATTCGAGCAAGGTCAAACTGGAGTTTCAGAACATCGAGCGCGACATCACTCGTCAGCTCGGCCAGTTCAACCCGGTCGGCCAGATCATGCGGCGCATGTGCAAGGAATACCGCATGGTGGTGCGCATGCTTGAAGCGCGCGGCACCGAGGATTTCGGCCTGATTTCCCAAGAGCTTTACGGCGCCGCTTCCGATGCTTTTCACGCGGGTGACCCGACCCTGGCTGACCTCGGCCTGATGATGTCCGACTATCTGAACAACATCGATGGCCGTGGCGACCTGAAGGACGAGCCGAAAATCCTCACCGCCAAGGACGCCGTGCACCTGCTGCAAACGCGGCTGAACAAGGTGTTTGGCGAGGCCGAGGAAACCATCCGCGTCTTCGAGTCCGACGGCATCGTCGCCGACGCGGCGGCGGGCGCCGATTACATCAAGATCCGCACCGATGCGATGTTCAACGACCGCGACGTGCGTGCTCTGGAAGTCCATGAAGGTTTGGTACACGTAGGCACCACGCTGAACGGTTTGAACCAGCCAATCTGCACCTTCCTGTCCAAGGGCCCGCCCTCGTCGACGGTGACCCAGGAAGGTCTGGCGATCCTCATGGAAATCATCACGTTTGCCTCCTATCCGAGTCGTCTGCGCAAACTGACCAACCGCACCCGCGCCATTCACATGGTCGAGGAGGGCGCGGACTTCCTGCAGGTGTTCGAGTTTTTCCGCGAGCAGGGCTTTGAAATGGCGGAAAGCTATGGCAACGCCAGTCGGGTTTTCCGTGGATCGACGCCGACTGGTCTGCCATTCACCAAAGACTTGTCCTACCTCAAGGGCTTCATCATGGTTTACAACTACATTCAGTTGGCCGTGCGTAAAGGCAAGCTTGAGCAGATCCCGCTGTTGTTCTGTGGCAAGACCACGCTGGAGGACATGAGAACGCTGCGCCAGTTGGTGGATGAAGGATTGGTGGTGCCGCCCAAATATCTGCCAGACCAGTTTCGCGACTTGAACGCGTTGTCGGCGTGGATGTGCTTCTCCAACTTCCTCAACCATTTGAGCCTGGATCGGATCGAAGCGGATTATTCCAACATCCTCTAGGCGAGCGAAAATCTCCTACAGGTTTGATCTGTGTTCCAACCCGAATCTTTTGCGAGGTTTCACCGGATGAGAATCCTCGGCATCTTCTGCCTGCTTCTGAGCCTCGGTGGTTGCAGTTCGCTGTTGTTCTACCCCGAGCCGGGCCAGGTCTTCACCCCGGAAAAAGCCAAGCTCGAATACCGCACCGTCACGCTGATAACGGCGGACGGATTGAAGCTCAACGCCTGGTGGCTCCCGGCCAAACCGGGTGTGGAGGTCAAAGGCACGGTTCTGCACCTGCACGGCAACGGTGGCAACCTGCCGATGCACCTGGGCGGGAGTTGGTGGCTGCCGAAAAACGGCTATCAAGTGTTGCTGGTGGACTATCGCGGTTATGGCCTGTCCGAGGGCGAACCGAGCCTGCCGGCGATCTATCAGGACATCGACGCCGCATTCGCCTGGCTGGACAAGGCGCCCGAAGTCAAAGGCAAGCCGCTGATCGTGCTCGGTCAGAGCCTCGGTGGTTCGATGGCCGTGCATTGGCTGGCGCAGCATCCGCAGCGGCAGAAACAACTCAAAGCCTTGGTGCTCGACGGTGTGCCCGCCAGTTACCGCAGCGTCGGCCAATATGCCCTCAGCACGTCGTGGCTGACCTGGCCCTTCCAGGTGCCGCTGTCGTGGCTGGTGCCGGATGGCGACAGCGCGATCAATTCGATGCCGCAGCTCAAAGGCGTGCCGAAACTGATTTTCCACAGCATCGACGACCCGCTGGTACCCATGTCCAACGGCATCCGTCTGTATCAAGCTGCGCCACCGCCGCGCGTCTTGCAACTGACCCGAGGCGGCCATGTGCAGACCTTCGGCGATCCGGTGTGGCGTCAGGTCATGCTGCGCTATCTCGACGATCCCGAGCATTTCAACGGCCTGCGCCGCCTCGGCGAAATCCCGAATTACCCGCAACCCCCGAATTCTGAAGATGAGAGTCCGCAATGAGTGAAGAACGTAACGCCATCCCGCTGATCATCACCGGTATCTGCAGCATCCTCGGCACCGTCGGGGCGCTGTGGTACTACGGCTACCTGCACTTCGCCAAACCCGAGGATGCGTTGCTGCTCAACGAATTCACCATGCTCAAGACCGTGCCGGGTGAGGATTACAAGATCTCGCTGAATCCGGCCCCGCAAGTGGCGCAGTGCATTGATGGGGTGCTGGTGTTGTTTGATACCGAGCAGAAGGGATTGACCGGTGTGTTGATCAACGCACAGAAGAAGGCTGTGCGGTGCATGGGCGAAGAGACGCCGCAGAAACTGGAACCTTAAAAGCAAAAAGATCGCAGCCTTCGGCAGCTCCCACAGGGAACGTATTCCAATGCAGGAACTGCTGAAGGCTGCGATCTTTTGATCTTAAAAAGCCCCGCCTGATCACTCAGGCGGGGCTTTTGCGTTACTGCCTACAGCTTAGTTCGAGCTGACAGCCGAACGTGGCATCACAGGCTGGTTGTCGTTGGAAATGGTCACTTCCACACGACGGTTCATCGCACGGCCCGAGACGCTGCCGTTATCGGCAACCGGGTATTCCTTGCCGTAACCCTGAACCACGATGCGCGAAGGATCTACGCCCATTTTGATCAGTGCTACCTGTACCGACGTCGCACGACGCTCGGACAGCGACTGGTTGTAGTTCGTTGCGCCAGTGCTGTCGGTATAGCCTTCGACGATCACTTTGCGATCAGGGTTTTCCTGAAGGAATTGCGCCAGTTTGTTGATGTTTACCAGACCGCTGGATTTCAGGTCAGCCTTATTGGTAGCGAACAACACGTCACCGAAAGTCACCAGCGTACCGCGATCGGTTTGCTTGGCATTCAGGCTGTCTTGCAGCTGTTTGATCTGCTGGTCGCGAGCATCCAGACGCGCCTGGGCACGTTGGGCGGCGGCGTTCTTCAGGTTGTTTTCAGCGGTACGCAAGGCGATGGTCTGCTTGGCCACTTCCACACGCTGGTTGGTCAGGTAAGCCAGTTGGTCAACCTTGGCTGCGTCTTGCTTGTCCAGGTAAGCCTTGTCGGCCTTGTCCAGGTAATCGCTGGCGTCTTTGGTTTCCAGCGCTGCTACTTTGCTCGCCTGCGGGTTGGCTTGCAGGCCGGCGTAGTTGGTACGCGCCTGTTCCAGGTTCGGGTTAGGCGGGGTGGAGCAGGCAGCCAGGGCAACGCTTGCGGCCAGAAGAGCGGGGATCATCAGTTGCTTACGCATAATTTGTCGTCCTTTCAATCGATAAGAGTTTCAGCTTTGCGGTCGGGATGCGCGCTTATTGCACTGGGCGCTGACTTTCCTGACGCAGTTCCTGAACACCTTTCTGGGAATCCTTCACAGCCAGTTCGGCCTTGGCGGCTTGAGCCTTGCGTTCCGCTACACGAGCGTCCCATTCGGCTTGCTCGGACAGGCGACGGGCATCGTCATACTTCTTGTCGTGCATGGCGATTTCGGCTTCTTTCAGCTTGTCCTGCGCTTGCTTCATCTCAACGGCAGCGAACTCGGTACCGCCGGCGCTGACCGCGCTGTTGACCGCAGACTGGGTCACGGCGTACTGCTCGGTCGGTGGATTACCAGCGCAACCGGCCAGTACGAAGCTGGTGCCGATTGCCAGGGCGGCCAGTTTCAGACCGCGCAGGTGGGTAAACGAGGTTTGGTTTTTCATGGTCTTCAACTCCATTAGGCATCTCCTGAAAACAACTAAATCCATCCTGGTCGAGGAGCCGTAAGCGTCGTATGAAAGCGCGTTTTTGAAACGCTCGTTCCAGGCGTGGTTACAGGTTCCGACCGGCGGCGTTTTTCAAAAGTTCAGAAAAGATGGCCTATCGCCAAAAAAAACTTTGACCGAATGGACAAGGCTCTGGGACGGGAACTTTGGCGGATTGGAGTGGTACGCGCGGGGGAATACGACGTAGTTCTGGAGGAAAAGTACAGTCCCCGTGGGAGCGGGCTTACCCGCGATGAGGCCGTCAAATTCAACACATCTGTGACTGAACTGGCGCCATCGCGGGCAAGCCCGCTCCCACAGGTTTTTCCGTACTCATTCAGTGTTTCTGCTTGCCTTCAGCAGACGACAAATCATGCAAATGCCGCCGCGACAGCGCAAGAAAACGCGGTGTCGGCCCGACGTCTTCATACAACGGATCACCTTCCTCATCCGTGGCCACCACGGTCGAGCCTTTCACATACGGCAGGCTCGCTTCGAACTCTTCAAGCGCGGCACCGATCAGTTCGCCGAGCAGTTCTTCGGTTTGCCGCTTGGGGTACATCTCGGCAATCGCCGCCAGGCGCGCGGCGGCCTCGACGTCCAGATGAATCGTGTAGCCGGTGTCGGTCAGGCGACCTTTGGCGTTTTCTTCCCAATGCTGGGCGAGTTCACGGATTTTCATGATGACCTCATTTCGCGCCTGCGGGTGGCAGGCCTGGGTGAGTGTCCGGCGTAGCCGGCGGCAAGCCGTTGTACGGCTTACTGTTGAGACTAGCTTTCGCCCACAAGGTTTAAAGTCCCTTCGTCGCCTGCTTGTAAGAAGCGCCGTAGAGCGGCACTCTCTAGGTCATGCACTCGTTTCTAAGCCGCCCGGATGAACGCTGGAGAACCGCTGATGACCGATATTGATGCACGCTTGCGCGAGGATGTTCACCTGCTCGGAGAGCTGTTGGGCAACACCATTCGAGACCAGTACGGCGAAGGGTTTCTCGACAAGATCGAGCAAATCCGCAAGGGCGCCAAGGCCGACCGCCGTGGCTCGATGGACGCCGAACTGAGCGCCAGCCTCAATCAATTGAGTGAAGACGAATTGCTTCCGGTGGCGCGGGCGTTCAACCAGTTTCTCAACCTGGCGAACATCGCCGAGCAGTATCAGTTGATCCATCGTCGCGAGGCGTCGCAGCCCGCGCCGTTCGAATCCCGCGTGTTGCCGGAACTGCTGGCGCGCCTGCGCAACGAGGGCCACAGCGCCGAGTCGCTGGCGCGGCAACTGGCGCGGCTGGAAATCGAACTGGTACTGACCGCGCATCCGACCGAAGTGGCACGCCGCACGCTGATCCAGAAGTACGACGCCATCGCTGCGCAACTCGCGGCGCAAGATCATCGCGACCTGACCAGCGCCGAGCGCGAACAGATCCAGAGCACCCTGCAACGCCTGATCGCCGAAGCCTGGCACACCGAAGAAATCCGCCGCACCCGGCCAACTCCGGTCGATGAAGCCAAGTGGGGTTTCGCGGTGATCGAACATTCGCTTTGGCAGGCAATTCCCAATCACATGCGCAAGGCCGATCAGGCGCTACACGCCGCGACTGGTCTGCGTCTGCCGCTGGAAGCCGCGCCGATTCGCTTCGCCTCATGGATGGGCGGCGACCGTGACGGCAACCCCAACGTGACTGCGGCAGTGACTCGCGAAGTCCTGCTGCTGGCGCGCTGGATGGCTGCCGATTTGTACCTGCGCGATGTTGATCATCTGGCTGCTGAATTGTCGATGCAACAGGCCAGCGACGCGCTCAAAGCCAAGGCCGGCGACAGCGCCGAACCTTATCGTGCGGTGCTCAAGCAATTGCGCGAACGCCTGCGCGCTACGCGCAATTGGGCGCATGCCTCCCTCACGGCCAGCACGCCAGCCCCTGCCGATGTACTCATCAACAATCGCGATCTGCTCGATCCGTTGGAGCTGTGCTTCAACTCGCTGCACGAATGCGGCATGGGCGTGATCGCTGATGGTCCGTTGCTCGATTGCTTGCGTCGGGCAGTGACATTCGGCCTGTTCCTGGTGCGCCTTGATGTGCGCCAGGATTCTTCGCGGCACAGCGCGGCGATGACGGAAATCACCGATTACCTGGGCCTCGGTCGCTATGAAGACTGGGATGAGGATGCGCGAATCGCTTTCCTGACCCGCGAACTGGCTAATCGTCGCCCGTTGTTGCCGGCGCATTTCAAGCCATCCGCCGACACCGCCGAAGTGCTCAACACCTGCAAGGAAATCGCCGCAGCCCCAGGCGCATCGCTGGGGTCCTACGTGATCTCCATGGCGGGCGCCGCTTCCGACGTGCTCGCGGTGCAACTGCTGCTTAAAGAGTGCGGTGTGTTGCGACCGATGCGCGTGGTGCCGCTGTTCGAAACCCTCGCCGACCTCGACAACGCCGGGCCGGTGATCGAGCGACTGTTGCTGTTGCCGGGTTACCGCGCGCGGCTGCAAGGCCCGCAGGAAGTGATGATTGGCTACTCCGACTCGGCCAAGGACGCTGGCACCACGGCGGCAGCCTGGGCGCAATACCGCGCGCAGGAACGGCTGGTGGAAATCTGTCGCGAGCAGCAAGTCGAACTGCTGTTGTTCCATGGTCGCGGTGGCACCGTGGGCCGTGGCGGCGGCCCGGCTCACGCGGCGATTCTGTCGCAACCACCGGGCTCGGTGGCGGGACGCTTCCGTACTACCGAGCAAGGGGAAATGATTCGTTTCAAATTCGGCCTGCCGGACATCGCCGAGCAAAACCTCAATCTGTACCTCGCCGCTGTGCTTGAGGCGACGTTATTGCCACCACCGCCACCGACGCCGGAGTGGCGTCATCTGATGGACGAATTGGCCGCTGACGGTGTCAGCGCTTACCGCCAAGTGGTGCGAGAAAACCCGCAATTCGTCGAGTATTTCCGCCAATCAACGCCGGAGCAGGAGTTGGGCCGTTTGCCATTGGGCAGCCGCCCGGCCAAGCGCCGTGCCGGCGGCATCGAAAGCCTGCGGGCGATCCCGTGGATTTTCGGCTGGACGCAAACCCGGTTGATGCTGCCGGCCTGGCTTGGTTGGGAATCGGCGTTGAGCAAGGCGCTGGAGCGTGGCGAAGGCGAGTTGCTGGGGCAGATGCGCGAGCAATGGCCGTTCTTCCGCACGCGCATCGACATGCTGGAAATGGTCCTGGCCAAAGCTGACGCTGACATCGCTTTGTCTTACGACGAGCGTTTGGTCGAACCAGACCTGCTGCCGTTGGGCGCGCACTTACGCGACCTATTGTCGCAGGCGTGCTCGGTGGTACTCGGCTTGACCGGTCAGTCGCAACTGCTGGCACATAGTCCGGACACCCTGGAATTCATTCGCCTGCGCAATACCTACCTCGACCCGCTTCATCTATTGCAGGCGGAACTGTTGGCCCGCTCGCGGCAGCAGAATGTCGAGCAGGGCAGCCCGGTGGAGCAGGCGCTGCTGGTGTCTGTGGCGGGGATTGCCGCCGGTTTGCGCAATACCGGCTAAAGTTTTCTGCGCGGTGTGTGGCATCCGGCGTGAGTGTCGGGTGCTGCTCGGCCAGACGGGGAAAAGTGTGGGCAGGCGACAGTTAATGATGGGGTTGCGACTTGGTGCACCGCGTCGCAAGGTCGCCGCTAGCGCGGGTTTCTCCGACTTTGGGCGTCTTGTGTGGGCGCAGCCTGCTGTGTATCTTGATCAGCCTTTGGCCGTTTCTGCGGCCACGACCCGTATTTTTCAGGATTCGTCCAAAGTGGCGAATCCTTTGTTTTGTAAAAGCTTTTTATAAAAAAATTGAGGAGCACATCTAATGCGCGTCATTCTGCTGGGAGCTCCCGGGGCCGGTAAAGGTACTCAGGCTAAGTTCATCACCGAAAAATTCGGCATTCCACAAATCTCCACCGGCGACATGCTGCGTGCAGCGGTCAAGGCCGGCACTCCGCTGGGCGTTCAAGCCAAGAGCATCATGGATGCCGGCGGCCTGGTGTCGGATGACCTGATCATCGCGCTGGTCAAGGATCGTATCGCGCAATCTGACTGCGCCAACGGCTTCCTGTTCGACGGCTTCCCGCGCACCATTCCGCAGGCTGAAGCGCTGGTTACTGCCGGTGTCGAACTGGACGCTGTAGTCGAGATCGCCGTTGACGACGAAGAAATCGTTCAGCGTATCGCCGGTCGCCGTGTTCACGAAGCCAGCGGCCGCGTTTACCACGTCGTCTACAACCCGCCGAAACTGGCCGGTAAAGATGACATCACCGGTGAAGAACTGGTACAGCGCAAAGACGACACTGAAGAAACCGTGCGTCATCGCCTGTCGGTCTACCATTCGCAGACCAAGCCGCTGGTGGCTTTCTACGAGAAGCTCTCGGCTGCCAACGGCAAGCCGAAGTGCAGCCATATCCAAGGCGTTGGTTCGGTAGAAGCAATCACCGCCAAGGTGCTTGAAGCGCTGAGCTGAAAAGTCTGATCCGCTGCATCATCCTCGGCCCGCTTGCGGGCCGTAGTTGTTTATACTGACGCACTTTTTCCCCCACCTGTTTTGGAAACATCGATGAGCACCTTGCTGGCCCTGGACACCGCGACTGAAGCTTGCTCCGTTGCCTTGCTGCATGACGGCAAGGTCACGAGCCATTACGAGGTGATCCCGCGCCTGCACGCGCAAAAGCTGCTGCCGATGATCCAGCAACTGCTGGCTGACGCCGGCACCACGTTGCAAGCGGTGGATGCCATCGCGTTCGGTCGCGGGCCGGGGGCGTTTACCGGCGTGCGGATCGCCATCGGCGTGGTGCAGGGGTTGGCGTTCGCGCTGGATCGGCCGGTGTTGCCGGTGTCCAACCTGGCCGTGTTGGCGCAGCGTGCGTTTCGTGAGCATGGCGTGAGCCAGGTGGCAGCCGCCATCGATGCGCGGATGGATGAAGTGTATTGGGGCTGCTACCGCGAGGCAGCGGGGGAGATGCGTCTTGCCGGTGTCGAGGCGGTGCTGCCACCGGAAGTCGCGGCGCTGCCGGCCGATGCCAGCGGCGACTGGTTCGGTGCAGGCACCGGTTGGGGGTACGGCGAGCGCATCGCGGTCAATCTGACGGGTTCCGACGCCGGCATGCTGCCACATGCCGAAGACCTGCTGACCTTGGCGCGCTTCGCCTGGGAACGCGGTGAGTCGATCCCGGCCGATGATGCTCAGCCGGTTTACCTGCGTGACAAAGTGGCCACCCCCAAAGCCCGCTGACTTTTTATCAGGAGGGTTTTTTGTGGTGAGGGGATTTATCCCCGACCGGTTGCGCAGCAGCCGTAAATCCTGATCGTGCGGTTTCACTGGAAAAATGCAGAGGAGCGCTGCGCAATCAATCGGGGATAAATCCCCTCGCTACAAAGGCCTCTCCTGCTCAGCGGCTTATTCCAGACTCTGCCAATCGTCAGTTTCCAGCCCCCCGCTTTAAACCTTTTGCGCTTTATGTGTTCTAGTTATCACTCGGCAGTTTGCTAAGTCGGTCAAGTGCCGCTAAATTGCCATCATCGATACCGAGCATGAATTTATGCGTATAGACGGCCTTTCCTCTCAGTCCTACCCCATCAAGCGCAAGCCTCGCAAAGGCAATGTCGCGCTGGATGAATCCGTCGACGATATCGACGGCGAGCTGGAATTCCCGACCGAAGAGCAACTGGCTGCCCGCGCAGCCAAAGCCTCTGCACAACGCCTGAGCAACCTGCCTGCCCGTCAGCAAGACATGATCTACCACCGTGCGATGAAGAAGAGTGTGGCGATGGCGCTGGCCAGCTACCTCAGCACTGCCGGTTTTGTTGATTGGGATGCGGACGTGCTGGGCCTCGATCTGTATATCTGATGGCTCTGCCTTACTACCTCGGTTGCCCGTCCTGGAGCGAAAACGCCTGGCGCGAGTATCTGTACCCGGTAGACGCCAAAACTTCTGACTTCCTCGGCCTCTACTGCCAGGTGTTCAACGCCGTGGAAGGCAACACGACCTTCTATGCCAGCCCTTCGCCTGCCACCGTGCAGCGTTGGGCCGAGATCATGCCTGCGCATTTTCGCTTCACTGCCAAGTTCCCCGGTGACATCAGCCATAGCGGTGACTTGCGCGAGCAACTGACCGCCGCCGAAACTTTCCTTCAGTTACTCAAACCCCTCGGCGAGCGTGTCGCGCCGCTGTGGCTGCAACTGTCGAAAAGCTTCACGCCGCATCGGTTGCCGGAACTGGCGGCGTTCATCGATGCGCTGGACTGCCCCTTGGCGGTGGAAGTGCGCCACGAACAGTTCTTTGCCAAGGGTGAGAGCGAGCGGCTGCTCAACCGGTTGTTGCTGGATCGAGGTGTCGAGCGCATCTGTCTCGACCCGCGTGCGCTGTTCAGCTGTCTGTCGACCGAGTCTTCGGTGATTCACGCGCAATCGAAAAAGCCTCGGGTGCCGACGCGTCCGGCGGCGTTCACGCAGTTCCCGCAAGTGCGCTTCATTGGCCATCCCGAGCTTGAGGCCAACGATTCGTTCCTCGTGCCATGGGTAGCGAAAATCGCCGAGTGGATCGAAGAGGGCCGCACCCCGTATATCTTCCTGCATACCGCTGACAACCTGTTGGCGGCGAAGCTGGCGCAACGTTTTCATGCACAACTGATGCAACGTTTGCCTGGCCTGCCATCTCTGCCTGAGCTATACAGAGAACCCGCCGCGGAGCAGCTTGGCTTGCTCTGAGGCGCACTCGTTTTCCTGCACCGGAGCCTGTCAATGGATGCCCAAGCCCGCACAGAACAAGTCCGTAAAGCCCACGCCTTCAAAGCCCTGCATGAGCGTCCGGGAATCTTCGTTATCCCCAATCCGTGGGATGCAGGTTCCGCGAAGATGCTCGCCAGTCTGGGCTATCAGGCATTGGCGACCACCAGCGCCGGTTATGCGTTCTCCCAAGGCAAAGCCGACGGAGCCTTGAGCCTGGACGACACCCTGGCCAATGTCCGGTCGATTGTCGCGGCGACGGATCTGCCGGTGGCGGTGGATCTGGAAAATGGTTTTGCCGATGATCCGGCCGAATGCGCGAACAGTTTGCTGCGAGCGGCCGAGGCGGGCGCAGTGGGCGGTTCAATCGAGGACGCCACGGGCCGTGCAGACGCGCCGATCTATTGCTTCGAACACGCCGTGGCGCGGATCGAAGCCGCCGTCGCCGCTGTGCGTACCCTGCCATTTCCCTTCACCCTGACTGCCCGTGCGGAAAACTATCTGCACGGTAAGCCCGACATCGACGACACCATCCGCCGTTTGCAGGCCTTCGCCGAGGCCGGCGCCGACGTGTTGTATGCGCCGGGTTTACGCAGTGCTGAAGAAGTCCTGGCGGTGGTGCGCGCGGTAGCGCCGAAACCGGTGAATGTGTTGATGTCCGGGGGACTGAAACTGACTGCGCAGCAACTCGAAGAGCTGGGCGTGCGCCGGATCAGTACCGGGTCTGCTTTGGCATTGGCGGCTTACGGCGAGTTCTTCCGCGCCGCTGAAGAGATCCAGCAGTCGGGCACCTTCGGCTTCACTTCGAAGTCGATGCCGTACGCCAAGGCCAACCAGTTTTTCAAAGGTTGAGCATGGGGCGTTCGTTTGCGTTGCTCGTATTGCTGATCATCGGCGGGGCTTTGATCAGTGTCTGGCGCGGTTGGCTGGACGTACCTTCCGAATGGAATCCGTGGGCGCCGCTGGATGTGAAAGCGACGCCCAACTGGCTGACCGGTTACAAGCTGATGCGCCTGCGCGGCGATCCTGAACTTTGCGCTCAGGCTCTGCGCAGCTCCGCTTTGCGCGTCACGCCGCAATCCGACAGCCCTGACGCCAAGTGCCCGTTGATTGGCGCCTTGCGCGTACAGGGCGGTGAGGTGGCGCTAAGCAGCAGCTTCCTCGCCAGTTGCCCGTTGGCGGTCGCCTACGCGATGTTCGAACGCCACACTCTGCAACCCGCCGCGCAGTCCGTTTACGGTCAGCAGGTCGCGCGTCTTGATCACCTTGGCAGCTTTGCTTGCCGCAATGTCTACAACCGCGAAAGCGGCGCGCTCAGCCGTCATGCCAGTGCCGATGCGCTGGACATCGCCGGGTTTCGTCTGGCGGACGGTCGCAGCATCAGCGTGCTCAAGGATTGGCCCAAGCAAAATCAGGACGCGCAGTTTTTACGCAGGGTGCGCGATAGCGCCTGCGAGGCGTTCAGTGTGGTGTTGAGTCCGGATTACAACGCCGCCCATCGCAATCACTTTCATGTCGATGTCGGGCGCTGGAGCGTGTGTCGCTGAGGATCAGGCGGCGATGCGCAGGTTCTGCAGAACGATAGGACGTGCCCAACCGTTATCGAAGTCCAGCGCTTTCTGCTGCTCGACGATTTCTTCCGGCGGGAATGGCGGGTAAGGCTTTTGCAGCAGATCCAGGTCGAATTCGGCAATCGGCAGGTAGAGCGGACGTTTCTGCGGCGCGGCGCCCGGCTCAGGAATCGGCTGACCGTTGTTGATCACGATCGGGCGAACCCAGCTGCTGTCGAAGTCTTGCTGCGATTGCTGAGCCTTGAGTTCTTCCGGCGGGAACGGTGGGAACGGCTTGTCCAGCAGCTCCGTTTCGAACTCGGCGATCGGCAGAAACAGTGGCTCTGGTGGGCGCACTTCGGTTTCCACGACATTGCATTCACGCTGCTCGATGATGTGTGCGTGCAACTCGCTGCCGATAGTCGGTTCTTCAGTGCTGCTGAGGTCAACCGGGGGAAACGTGCCACACGCCGGCACCACTTCACTCGTCTGTTCGGCCATCGCCTGGGCAAAGAAATCCTGCCACAGGTGACTGACGCCGCTCAGTGCTTGAGTGTTTTGACGGCTGAAGTCGCCATGGGGCGAGATGTAGCCAATCGATGTGGGAAGAATGCCTGACATTTTTTTCGGTTGCCGCTCAGCTCTGGCAAAATGCGCGTTGATTGGTTTATCGGCCACTTTTTGCCGATCCTTAACTTTTTTGAGCGTGTTTTCATGATTGAGCAACCCGCGGCCTGCCGCATCCATGTCCAGGCCCTCGGCCCGACGTTTGAAGCGCAAGCCGAGCAGTGGGCCGAACGCCTGGGCCTGCCACTGCAGGTGGCCGACGGCGAGTTCGCCTTGCAGGTCGGCGAGCAGGGTTTGCAGCTGCAACAGCTAGGGCCAGACGCTCCGGGGCCGGTGCGGGTGGACTTCGTCGAGGGTGGCGCGGCGCATCGTCGTTTATACGGCGGTGGCAGCGGGCAGATGATCGCCAAGGCTGTCGGCATCGCTCAAGGCGTGCGCCCGCGAGTGCTGGATGCCACGGCGGGGTTGGGCAAGGATGCATTCGTGCTGGCGAGTCTGGGCTGCGAGATGAGCCTGATCGAGCGTCAGCCACTGATCGGCGCATTGTTGGAGGATGGTCTGGCGCGGGCGGGGGAAGATTTCGACGTGGCGCCGATCGTGGCGCGGATGAAATTGCTCAAAGGCAACTCCATCGAAGTCATGCGTAACTGGGAAGGTGAGCCGCCGCAGGTGATCTACCTCGACCCGATGTTTCCCCATCGTGAGAAAACCGCGTTGGTGAAGAAGGAAATGCGCCTGTTTCGGCCGCTGGTGGGCGATGATCCGGATGCGCCGGCCTTGCTTGAGGCGGCGTTGGCGCTGGCGACACACCGTGTGGTGGTCAAGCGGCCGCGCAAGGCGCCGTGCATTGAGGGGCCGAAGCCGAGTCATGCGCTGGATGGCAAGTCCAGCCGATACGATATTTACCCGAAGAAAGCGCTCAAGCCGTAAGACCGAGTTGCCTCATTCGCGAGCAGGCTCGCTCCCACATTGAAATCCATTTCAAATGTGGGAGCGAGCCTGCTCGCGATGATGTCAGCCCAAACACTACAGAATCAGGGCCGATACGCCCGCATAAACAACCCCACCACTTCCTGCACATGGCTCTGCGCCGCTTCTTCAGTCAGCGGCTCGCCACAGCCATACAACAAGCGAAAATTCCCCGCGCCCTTGATCAGGCAGAAGAAATGCTCGGCCGCATTGCGTGGTTGGTCGATGCTCAGCACCCCGTTCTCGTGGATGCGCGTCAGCAGCCGCTCCATCCCCTGCACCATGCGCTGCGGACCTGCCTCGAAGAAGATCAGCGACAGCTTCGGGTCCTGGCTGCCCAACGCCATGATCAGGCGGTGCAGATTCACCGATTCATCGCTGTTGATCAGGTGATGAAAGCCCCGGGCAATGTTCAGCAACACATTTTCCACGGCAATCCCTTCGGTCAATTCGAAGAACAGCGGCGGTAATTGTTCCTCGCATTTGGCCACCACGGCGGCGGAGAACAGTGTCTCCTTGTCGTTGAAATGGCTGTAGACCGTCAGCTTTGACACGCCAGCCTCAGCGGCCACCGCGTCCATGCTGGTGTTGGCATAGCCATGACTCAGAAACAGAATTTTCGCCGCATCGAGGATCGCTTGGCGCTTGGCCAGATCCTTGGGGCGGCCCGGGCCGTTTGGAGCTGAAAGATTGTTCGACATTCTTCGCTTTTATTACTGGACTGGTGAGTTTGCTATTAATAACATACCGGCCAGTATAATTATTCCAAGCACCATTAGCGAAAGGTCCGTCATCATGTTCCGCCATGCACTGCACCTCACGTGGCCATTTGCATTGCCAGTCACTCTGGCTTTTTTATTGTCTGCGTGTGGCCAGGAAACGGCGGTGCAAGTCACCGTACGACCGGCCATGGTGGTGCAGCCAGAGCCTTCGGCACAGGCAATGGAAAGTTATCCGGGTGAAGTTCGCGCGCGTTATGAGCCTGATCTGGCGTTCCGCATCGGCGGCAAAGTCAGCCGACGACTGGTCGATGAAGGCCAGCGGGTGAAGGCTGATCAGCCACTCGCCGAACTCGATCCGCAAGACGTGCGCCTGCAACTGGAAGCCACTCGCGCGCAAGTCGCCGCTGCCGAAGCCAATCTCAATCTGGTGCGTGCCGAGCGCGACCGCTACAAGACCCTCATGGATCGTCAGATGGTCAGTCGCTCGGCCTATGACAATGCCGAAAACCTCTTTCGCTCCGGCGAAGCACGCCTCAAGCAGATCAAAGCCGAATTCAACGTCTCGACCAACCAGGCCAGTTACGCCGTGTTGCGTGCGCCCCAGGACGGTGTGGTAGCCAAGCGTTCGGTGGAAGTCGGGCAAGTGGTGGCCGCCGGACAAACCGTGTTCACCCTCGCCACCGATGGCGAACGCGAAGTGCTGATCAGCCTGCCGGAGCAGAGCTTCGGCCGCTTCAAGGTGGGTCAGCCGGTGACCGTCGAACTCTGGACTCAGCAGAACCAGCGCTTCGCCGGACAGATTCGCGAGCTGTCGCCGGCGGCCGATCCGAAATCCCGTACCTTCGCTGCAAGGATTTCCTTCGCCAGCGGCAAAGTCCCGGCCGAGCTCGGCCAGAGCGCCCGGGTGTTCGTGCAGTCCGCCGATGTCGTGTCGCTGTCGGTGCCGCTTTCGGCGCTGACCGCGGAAAATGGCGCTACTTACGTCTGGGTCGTCAACGCCAACAACACTCTGAAAAAGACCCCCGTGCGCGTCGGCCCGTTTGGCGAGAAAACCGTACCGGTGCTTGAAGGCTTGAACGCCAGTGATTGGGTCGTCGCCGCTGGCGTGCATGTGCTGCTCGAAGGTCAGCAAGTGCGTCCGGTGGATCGCTCCAATCGTGTAGTCAATCTGGCGGACAAGGAGTAAGTCCCGATGCGCTTCAACCTTTCCGAATGGGCGCTGCGTAATCGCCAGATCGTATTGTTCCTGATGCTTTTGCTGGCCATCGTCGGTGCGCTGTCCTACACCAAACTCGGCCAGAGCGAAGACCCGCCGTTTACCTTCAAGGCCATGGTGATCCAGACCCGCTGGCCGGGCGCGACGGCGGAGGAAGTTTCGCGTCAGGTCACCGAGCGCATCGAAAAGAAACTGATGGAAACCGGCGAGTACGAACGCATCGTTTCGTTCTCTCGTCCCGGCGAATCCCAGGTCACGTTTATCGCCCGCGATTCGATGCACTCCAACCAGATCCCCGATCTCTGGTATCAGGTGCGCAAGAAGGTCAGCGACATCCGCCAGACCCTGCCGCCGGGGATTCAGGGGCCGTTTTTCAACGATGAATTCGGCACTACTTTCGGCAATATCTACGCGCTGACCGGCGACGGTTTTGACTACGCCGTGCTCAAGGATTATGCCGACCGCATCCAGATCCAGCTGCAACGGGTCAAGGATGTCGGCAAGGTCGATCTGCTTGGGTTGCAGGACGAGAAGATCTGGGTCGAGCTGTCCAACGTTAAACTCGCCACCCTCGGCTTGCCGCTGGCGGCAGTGCAGCAGGCGTTGGAAGAACAGAATGCGGTGTCTACAGCAGGGTTCTTTGAGACCGGCAGTGAGCGTTTGCAGTTACGGGTCTCGGGGAATTTTCAGACGGTCGACGAGATAAAGAACTTCCCGATCCGGGTCGGCGATCGTACGTTCCGCATCTCCGATGTTGCCGATGTGCGGCGCGGTTTCAACGATCCGCCGGCGCCGCGCATGCGCTTCATGGGCGAGGATGCGATCGGTCTGGCAGTAGCCATGAAGGACGGCGGCGACATTCTCGTGCTCGGCAAGGCATTGGAAGGCGAATTCTCGCGCCTCCAGAAAAACCTCCCGGCCGGCATGCAGTTACGCAAGGTTTCTGACCAACCGGCAGCGGTGAAAACCGGCGTGGGCGAGTTCGTCCAGGTATTGGTCGAAGCGTTGGCGATTGTGTTGCTGGTGAGCTTCTTTTCTCTCGGCGTGCGCACCGGCATGGTGGTGGCGCTGAGCATTCCGCTGGTGCTGGCGATGACCTTCGCCTGCATGTATTACTTCGGCATCGGTCTGCACAAAATTTCCCTCGGCGCGCTGGTGCTTGCGTTGGGGTTGCTGGTGGACGACGCGATCATCGCCGTGGAAATGATGGCGATCAAAATGGAGCAGGGCTTCGACCGCATCAAGGCCGCGAGCTACGCCTGGACCAGTACCGCGTTCCCGATGCTCACCGGTACGCTGATCACTGCCGCCGGTTTCCTGCCGATTGCCACGGCACAATCAGGCACGGGCGAATACACCCGCTCGATCTTTCAGGTGGTGACCATCGCGCTGCTCGCCTCATGGGTGGCGGCGGTGATGTTCGTGCCGTATCTGGGGGAAAAACTGCTGCCGGATCTGGCGAAAATTCACGCGGCCAAACACGGCACGGGTGATGGTCAGCCGGACCCGTATGCCACACCGTTCTATCAGCGGGTACGTCGTTTGGTGGAGTGGTGTGTGGTTCACCGCAAAACCGTAATCGTGCTGACCGTGGGGCTGTTTATCGCGTCGGTGATGCTGTTCCGCTTCGTGCCACAGCAGTTTTTCCCGGCCTCCAATCGGCTGGAGCTGATGGTCGATCTGAAACTGGCTGAAGGCGCTTCGCTGGCGAACACCACCGGTGAGGTCAAACGCCTGGAAGCGATGCTCAAGGATCACGCCGGCATTGATAACTACGTGGCGTATGTCGGCACCGGTTCGCCGCGTTTCTACCTGCCGCTGGATCAGCAGTTACCAGCGGCGAGCTTTGCCCAGTTTGTGGTGTTGGCGAAGAACATCGAGGAGCGTGAAACGCTGCGCACCTGGTTGATCTCCACGCTGAACGAGCAGTTCCCGGCGCTGCGTTCGCGGGTGACGCGTTTGGAAAACGGCCCGCCGGTTGGCTATCCGGTGCAGTTCCGCGTTACCGGTGAGCACATTGAAGAAGTCCGCGCTCTGGCGCGCAAGGTCGCGGCCAAGGTTCGCGAGAATCCGCATGTGGTCAATGTGCATCTGGACTGGGAAGAGCCGAGCAAGGTTGTGTACTTGAACATCGATCAGGATCGCGCCCGGGCACTGGGGGTGAGCACTGCCAATCTGGCGAAATTCCTGCAGAGTTCGTTGACCGGGTCGAGTGTCAGTCAGTATCGCGAAGATAACGAGTTGATCGAGATCCTGCTTCGCGGCACGGTGCATGAACGTACTGAATTGTCTTTGTTGCCGAGTCTGGCGGTGCCGACGGATAACGGTCGCAGTGTGGCGCTGTCGCAGGTCGCCACGTTGGAATATGGCTTTGAGGAAGGCGTCATCTGGCATCGTAATCGGCTGCCGAACGTGACGGTGCGTGCCGACATTTATGGCAAGGAGCAGCCGGCGACGCTGGTGAAGCAGATCATGCCGACGCTGGATTCGATTCGCGCTGAATTGCCGGACGGGTATCTGCTGGATGTTGGTGGGACGGTGGAGGATTCGGAGCGAGGGCAGAAGTCGGTGAATGCCGGGGTGCCGATGTTCATTGTTGTGGTGCTGACGTTGCTGATGGTGCAGTTGCGCAGTTTTTCGCGGACGGCGATGGTGTTTTTGACGGCGCCGTTGGGGTTGATCGGGGTGGTGCTGTTTCTGATGGTGTTCCGGCAGCCGTTCGGGTTTGTGGCGATGTTGGGGACGATCGCGCTGTCCGGGATGATCATGCGTAATTCGGTGATTCTGGTGGATCAGATTGAGCAGGATATTGCCTCTGGGCTCAGGCCTTGGCAGGCGATTATCGAGGCGACGGTGCGGCGCTTTCGGCCGATTGTGTTGACGGCTTTGGCGGCGGTTCTGGCGATGATTCCTTTGTCGCGCAGTGTGTTTTTTGGGCCGATGGCGGTGGCGATAATGGGGGGGTTGATTGTGGCTACGGCGTTGACGCTTTTGTTTTTGCCGGCGTTGTATGCGGCCTGGTTCCGGGTGCGTCGGGAGGGTTGAGCCTTGGCGGCCTTTGGGCCGACCATGCTCTTGGGTTTTGGGTGTATATCCGTTTCTTTGGGCGCTGCGGCTGGTGGTTTCGCTCTTACAGCGAGTCACCTTTTCCAAACGCCGAAAAGGTAACCCAAAAGGCTTTGCCCTGACGTTCGGCCCTCGCTGTGGCTCGGGTCCCTTCGTTACGGGATTGATCCGGGCGCATCGCCTCCGGTTTGCTGCGCTGCACCTCCTCTCGATGTGTTTGGCTTCGCCAAACGGTCGCTGCGCTCCCACCCCCCGGATCAATCCCTCCACTCAGCCTGCCGACGGGCTTCCAGATCAAGATCAAGAGCTGCAGCCGAGCTAACGCTCATCCTGTTGAGTGGTGAAGGGCGACGCGGGGCGCGGGCTGTTTTTGCTTTTGCTTTTCTGTGGGAGCGAGCCTGCTCGCGATGGCGGCCTGACAGCCGACCAAGCCCTGAACTGGAGATACTCGATCCAAATGTGGGAGCCAGCCTGCTGGCAATGACGATCTGAAAAGCTTAGTTGTTTAACGGTGTGACGAAAATTCAGAACCTTCCCACATGTTTTTCAGATTGTCCGTCGGACGTGCGATCTCTAGCCTAAGGCTGTCGCTGCAAAAATCAGCGACCGGGTTTCGCAGCCCGGTTAAACTTCAGACGCACAGCGTCCACCATCCGAAAACGGGCGTTTTTTTATGTCTGTGTCATGGCGGCTGTGCGCGGGATACCTTCGGGTATGCCGGGTGCCTGAAGTCCCGGTCTGCGAACCTGCGTACAGCTGCCACCTAACATTCGTTTCGCAGCGAACGGTGGCGGCTCCACTACTTCAGGAGATTTCGCCATGTTCAAACCCACGCCAAACCCGCCCAAACTCGTCAATCATCCCAGCACAATCTTCACCGTCCTCCCCGAAGTCGACTCCGAAACATTACTCGCTAACGCCTGTGAAACGCTGGCCTCAGCCAACATCATGGCCACGGAGCTGGCGTTCACCCTGAGTGGCCCGACGTGTAATCATCTTCTGGGTATTCAGCAGATGATTTCCCTCGCAGAACTGTCGGTGAACCGCGTCCTTGATCAAGTCGATCCGCAAACCTGACGCCTACAAAAAAGCCCGCTGAACGTATGAAGTTCAGCGGGCTTTTTGTTGTTCAGAACATTACAAGGTCCCGAACACCTTCTTCGCCAGACTCGTCGCCGCAGCGGCCGGGTTCTGGCGGATGGTTTCTTCCTGTTTGCCGATCATTTCGAACAGGCCATTGAGCGCTTGCTCGGTGACGTAGTTCTCGACGTTCGCGCTCTTCGCGTCTACTACGCCGAAGGTCGCGGCCTGGCCGGCGAAGGCGTTGTACTTTTGCGCTACGCCGACCTTGTCGGTGGCTTGTTTGACGATCGGCAGGAACTTGGCGCGGATCTGTTCGCGGCTGGATTTGTCCAGGTATTGGGTGGCCGAGTCGTTTCCGCCGCTGAGGATGCCTTTGGCGTCGGCCACGCTCATTTTCTTCACCGCGTCGACGAGGATTGGCTGGGCCTGGGTCACGGCGCTTTCCGCAGCCTTGTTCATGGCGGTTTCCAGTTCTTCGACCTGGGCGCCCATGCCGAAGGCTTTCATCTTGCTGGCGGCTTTGCCGAGTTTGCCCGGCAGTTCGATTTTTACCTCCGGGTTATTGCTGAAACCGCCAGGCGTGCCGAGTTGTTTGACGGCGATTTGCGCGCCTTGGGTCAGGGCGTCCTTGAGGCCGCCGGTGGCGTCCTGTTGCGACAGGTCGCTGAGCGACAGGGCCATGGCGCTGGCGGAGATCATCAGGCCCGCGCACAGGCCGGCGAAGCGAAGGGTAGGGCGGAGCATGGCAGCTTCCTTGTTCCAGAAAATGAATTAACGAGCGGCGTCGACGCGGATCTTCAGCGGCTGCGGGTCGTTGCCGTCGAGTTGCACGGCGTGGTTTTCGGTGGTGATGAACATCAACTCACCGTTGACTTCGATGCGTGCGCTGACCGAGTAGCGGTGGCCGGGTTTGACCTGGGCCGGATCGTAGCTCAAGTGAAACGGCAGCGGCACCTGGCCTTTGACCGGGCCTTTCTGTTGGTCGAGTACGACGGCTGGCGCGTCGGCCAGTGAAACGTCTTGCAGGCTCACGCTCAAGGTGGCGCTCGGTGGCAGGGCAATGCGTTGCAGGTAGAACACTTCGCCGTCGAGGCTGGCCTTGCCGGCGGGTGTGGTCGACTGGCAGGCGCTGAGCAGTGTGGCGGCAGCGAGAATGGTCAGTTTTTTCATGGGAAATCTCCTTTCAATGTGGGAGTGAGCAGGCTCACTCCCACAGGTTGTTCATCAAGCTTCGGGCGGTGTGGCGACCTGATCGGCCGCATCTTCACTGCGGTGCAGCGCCACCTGACGGATCGACAAACGAATCTCCGCCGGCAACACGCGTTTCGCCGCGCCTTCGGCCAGTTCGCCGAGCAGTTCGTGGTAGCTCAGCTTGCCGGCTTCGTCGCGGCGCAGCACGTCGAGGTCGAGCAGGGTCTGGATAAAGTGGCGGAACAGGCTCTTGTCGAAAAACTCCGGGGCGTTGAGGCCATGCAGGATCGACAAGCGCTGGGCCATGACCGTGCAGAGGTCTTCCAGTTCTTCGGCGCTGACGGTGTTCTGGCCGGCGTTGAGCAGCAGCGACACGGTCATGTAGAAGCGTTGCAGGGTCTGCGCAATGCTTTTCGACAGCAGGGTCAGCAACACGAAATGCCGCGAACTCGGCGCAGGGCGCAGGTACACCTCTTTTTCGAAACGCAGCAGGCCTTGTTCGACGAAGGCTTCCAGCCATTGATCGACCACGGCATCGAGTTCGTCCAGGCTCCAGCGGATGAACAGCTCCGACTGCAAGTACGGGTACAACGCGCGGGTGTAGCGCAGGATCTGTTCGCGGCTCATGCGCGAGGTGCTCTGGAAGAAACTCGCCAACAGCGCCGGCAGGGCGAAGATGTGCAGGACGTTGTTACGGTAGTAGGTCATCAGGACGGCATTTTGCTCGTCCAGATAAAGAATCTTGCCCAGCGCATCGTTCTGCTCGGCCAGTAGATCCATGTCCTTCACATGCTCGATCAGCGCGCGGCCATCGCCTTCCGGCAATGTCGTGTGTGGCGAGTACGGCACCTTGCGCAGCAGCGCCAGATACAGGTCCAGCACCCGCGCCATGGCACGATCGTCCAGCGCCAGGCGAGTGGTCGACAGCAACGCCAGCGCCACCAGATTGACCGGGTTGATCGCCGCCGCTTCGTTCAGATGCTGCGCGACTTTCTCGCCGAGGCGATTGGTGGTTTCGTTGAGCCACGCCGGTTTGTACTGCGGGCCGAGTTCCTGCTGGCGCCAGTCCGGTTGCTCGGCGTCGAGGAATTCCGCCAGTTTGATCGGCTCGCCGAAGTTGACGGCGACCTGCCCGAAGCGCTGCTTCAGCGCACCGATGACTTTGAAAATGTCGAAGATCGACTCTTTCTTCTTGCTGGCGCCACGCAGTTCGCCGAGGTAGGTACGGCCCTCCAGCACGCGCTCGTAACCGATGTACACCGGCACGAACACGATGGGCATGCGCGACGAACGCAGGAAGCTGCGCATCGTGATCGCGAGCATCCCGGTTTTCGGTTGCAGCATGCGCCCGGTACGCGAGCGGCCGCCCTCGACGAAGTACTCGACCGGGAAGCCTTTGGTGAACAGGGTGTGCAGGTATTCGTTGAACACCGAGGTGTACAGCGGATTGCCCTTGAACGTGCGGCGCATGAAGAACGCACCGCCACGGCGCAGCAGGCTGCCGATTACCGGCATGTTGAGGTTGATCCCGGCGGCGATGTGCGGCGGGGTCAGGCCGTTGCGGAACAGCAAGTATGAGAGCAGCAGGTAGTCGATGTGGCTGCGGTGGCACGGCACGTAGATCACTTCGTGACCCTGGGCGACCTTTTGCACACCTTCGATGTGGTTGACCTTGATGCCGTCGTAGATCTTGTTCCAGAACCAGCTCAGCACCACTTCAAGGAAGCGGATCGCGGTGTAGGTGTAGTCCGAGGCGATCTCGTTGCCGTAGCGCAGGGCCTGGGCCTTGGCTTTTTCCGGGGAGATGTTTTCGCGCTCGGCTTCGTCGAGGATCGCTTGCTTGACCAGTGGCTGGTTGAGCAGGCCTTTAACCAGGTTGCGGCGGTGGGAAATGTCCGGGCCGATCACCGCCGCTTTGAGGTTGCGGAAGTGTACGCGCAGGATCCGCTGGGCCATGCGCACGGTGCGCTCGTGGCCCTTGTTGTGTTCGATCAACTCGCGCAGGTGGATCGGTGCGGAGAACTGCACACGAGTCTTGCGCCCGAGAATCATGATGCTCAGCAGCCGGCGCAAACGCCCGGTGACCGCCCAGCTGTCGGCGAACAGCAGCTTCCACGGACTGTTTTCGCTGTCCGGTGACTGACCCCAGAACACACTGACTGGAATGATCTGCGCGTCTTCGGCGGCGTTTTGCGTGAGGGCGCTGACCAAACGGGTCAGGGTTGGCGGGGCACCGCGCTTATCCTGACGGCCGAGCCAGTCCGGGTCCGGTGTCAGATAGAAGAACGCGGCAGGCTCAATCAGCGAACCCACCGACACCGGCAGCACCGGGCGCGGCAGACCGGCCTTGGTGCACTCGGTATCGAGCACGGCCAGATCGGTCAGCGATGGGTTTTGCAGGACGTAGAACACCGGACGACTGCGGTCGAGGTTGAGGGTAAACGACGACTGGTTGATCGTCTCCGAGCGAACCCAGAGGTACAACAGTCGGCGCAAGGTGCCAAACACAAGACGGCGAAACGGGGAGCGGGTCATACGGCTTCTGCGTGAGTTGATAAAACCGAGCGTTTGCTCGGGTGGGCGCTAGTGTGACGGATTCATCGAAAATCGGCAAAAAAGCGGCGAAGTAAACTCCGGTTGAGAGTTTTCGTGCCTGTCATATACTCGGCGCTCTGTCGCCGGGGCCCGTTTATGGACGTCGGACGCAGGCTGACGTTCCTCAAAGGCTTTCCTGCGAAAAGCCTGTTCAATAATAAAAAAGGAGTATGAACAGATGGCAACACGTGAAACCGGCAACGTGAAGTGGTTCAACGACGCCAAGGGCTACGGCTTCATTCAGCGCGAAGACGGGGTGGACGTGTTCGTGCACTACCGCGCGATTCGCGGCGAAGGGCATCGGTCGCTGACCGAAGGCCAGCAGGTCGAGTATGCGGTGGTGACAGGTGACAAGGGTTTGCAGGCTGAGGATGTTGTAGGCCTGTAATCACCCGAAGATCGTTCCCACGCAGAGCGTGGGAACGATCAGCGTCAGGCGGTCTTCCAGGTGATCTCTTCTTCACCATCGGCGCTGATGCGCATCCAGCGATCCGCCGTTTCCTCGCCTTCTTCCTCGACCCACGTCCCTGGCGCACAACGCACTTCGACGTTTAGCGCAGCAAACGCGGCGCGGGCGCAGGCGATGTCGTCATCCCATGGGGTCGCATCGCTTTCCAGGTACAGGCTGTTCCACTTGCCCACGGCTTTCGGCAGCCAGGTCACCGGGACTTTGCCTGCCTTGCACTTGTAGGTTTGGCCTTTCTGCACCCAGTCGCTGCAGGGGCCCAGCGCTTCGCCCAGCCAGGCCGAAATGGCCTTGTGGTCGACGTCGGCGTCTTTCAGGTAAATCTCGATATCCGGTTGGCGCATGGATGTCCTCACTGCGGGTCTGAAAAATCCATTCGCGGATTTAGCCGGCCCCGGGCATTTGCCCGAGACCAAAAGTTATTGAAGAACGAAATAATCGTAGCGCATCGACACGGTGGTCTCGAACGGCTCGGCCTGTTCGATCACCGCCGCGCGACGCTCGGCACTGGCACGCCAGCCGTGGGGCGTCATCGCCAACAGGTTGGCGCGATCCTCGGGCTTGTCCAGCGTCAGTTTGAACTCAAGCGTCTCACTGTGCGCCAGCGCCATGCCTTCCGGCACCAGGGCCAGGTGCTTGTCGTCGGTGTACTCACGGACTTCGTCGTATAGACGTTCGCGCAACTCCATCAGATGGCCACTGGTCGGGCCGACTTTCATCAGCCCGCCGCCTACGCTGAGCAGACGCTTGGCTTCTTCCCAATCCAATGGACTGAAAACACTGGCCAGGAACTGGCAACTGCCCGACGCCAACGGCACGCGGGCCATGCTGGCGATCAACCAGGTCAGTTGCGGATTGCGTTTGCAGGCGCGTTTGACCGCTTCGCGCGAGATGTCCAGCGCGTAGCCATCGGCATCCGGCAGGGCCTCGGCGATCTGCGCGGTGTAGTAACCCTCGCCACAGCCGATATCGACCCAGCGCGCCGGCGCGTAACTCGCTGCCAGCTCCGCCAGACGCTTGGCCACCGGCGCGTAATGCCCAGCGTTCAGGAAGTCGCGGCGGGCCTCGACCATTGCCTGATTGTCGCCAGGATCGCGGCTGTTCTTGTGCTGCACCGGCAACAGATTCAAGTAACCCTGACGCGCACGGTCGAAACGATGCCCGGCGGGGCAGACCACGCCGTTATCCACCGCATTCAGCGGCTCACTGCAGATCGGGCACGCAAGCATCAGGCAAGCAACTTGATCAGGGTCTGGTAGTAGATCTCGGTCAGTACGTCGATATCGGCCGCCAGTACGCGCTCGTTGACCTGGTGAATGGTCGCATTGACCGGGCCCAGTTCAACCACCTGAGTGCCCATGGTCGCGATGAAGCGGCCATCGGAAGTGCCACCGCTGGTAGACGCCTTGGTCTCGCGGCCGGTGATGTCCTTGATGCTCGCCGACACCGCGTCGAGCAGAGCGCCTGGCTCGGTGAGGAACGGCAGGCCGGACAGCGCCCAGTCGATGTGCCAGTCCAGGTCATGTTTGTCGAGGATGTCGGCAACGCGTTTCTGCAGGCCTTCAACGGTGGATTCGGTGGAGAAACGGAAGTTGAACACGGCCACCAGGTCGCCCGGAATCACGTTGGTCGCGCCGGTGCCGGAGTTGACGTTGGAAATCTGGAAACTGGTCGGCGGGAAAAAGTCGTTGCCGTGATCCCAGTGCTCGGCGGCCAATTCGGCCAGTGCCGGAGCGGCCAGGTGGATCGGGTTCTTCGCCAGATGCGGGTAGGCGACGTGGCCCTGAATACCCTTGATGGTTAGCTTGGCACCAAGCGAGCCGCGACGGCCGTTTTTGACCACGTCACCCACCAGCGTGGTGCTCGACGGTTCGCCGACGATGCACCAGTCCAGACGCTCGTTACGCGCGACCAGACGTTCAACCACTGCCTTGGTGCCGTGGTGCGCCGGGCCTTCTTCGTCACTGGTGATCAGAAACGCGACTTTGCCTTTGTGGTTCGGGTAGTCGGCGACGAAGCGCTCGGCGGCGACAGTCATCGACGCCAGGCTGCCTTTCATGTCTGCCGCGCCACGGCCGCAGAGCATGCCGTGTTCATCGATGATGGCGTTGAACGGGTCGATCTGCCATGCAGTCACCGGGCCGGTCGGCACTACGTCGGTGTGACCGGCGAAGCACAGCACCGGGCCGTCGTTGTTGCCATGGATGGCCCAGAAGTTATCCACATCCTCGATGCGCATCGGCTCCAGGGTGAAACCGGCATCACCCAGGCGCTGCATCATCTGCTTCTGGCAATCGGCGTCGACCGGCGTCACGGACGGACGGCGGATCAGGTCGATGGCGAGTTGGAGGGTCGGCGAAAGGTCGGCGTGGGCCGTCATGGAGAACTCCGGAATCTGGGGGCAAGGCGCGTAAAATGGCGGTTATCTTAAAGCAAAACGGCGACCATTGGCCGCCGTTTAGTGCATCGATGAGGATTTAGACGGCCGGTGCTGGCTCAGGTGCCGCCGAAGGTTTTGGCAGCGACGACAGGAACGCCATGATCAATGCCGCCAGGTACGGCAATGATTGCACCAGCAACATGACCACCCAGAAGCGCATGTCGTTGCTTGGAATACCCTGCACCAGGTAGATCCCCAGCGCCGCGCCCCACAACAGCAGCATGATGAACAGTTCTTCCCGCGCTTCGGAAATCGCCACCCAGAAGCCATGGTTGTCGGCGTTTTTCGGCGTGCGGAAGAACGGAATGCTGCTGGTGAAGAAGCCGTACAACACCGCTTTGGCGATGGTGTGCGACAACGCCAGACCCGCCAGTGCCGCGCAGAATGCATCTTTCAGGTTCACGCCCACCGCGCGGCGATACAGGAAGATGATCTTGCCGACCTTGAACACGAACAGCGCCAATGGCGGGATCGCGAAGATCAACAGTGGCGGATCGACCCGTTGCGGCACGATGATCATCGCCGCCGACCACAACAGTGCGCCGACGGTGAAGAAGATGTTCATGCCGTCCGCCACCCACGGCAACCAGCCCGCGAGGAAGTGGTAACGCTGGCCACGGGTCAGTTCGGTGTCCTTGCCGCGCAGCAGGCTGCCGGTGTGACGCTTGATGATCTGAATTGCGCCGTAAGCCCAGCGGAAACGCTGCTTCTTGAAGTCGATGAACGTATCCGGCATCAGACCCTTGCCGTAACTGTCGTGGTAATACGCCGCCGACAGGCCTTTTTCGAACACGCGCAGACCCAGTTCGGCGTCTTCACAGATGCACCAGTCGGCCCAGCCCAATTCTTCCAGAACCGAACGACGGGTCATGGTCATGGTGCCGTGCTGGATGATCGCGTCGCGGTCGTTACGGGTGACCATGCCGATATGGAAGAAGCCTTTGTACTCGGCGTAACAGAGCTTCTTGAAGGTGCTTTCGTTCTGGTCGCGGTAATCCTGCGGCGACTGCACCACGGCAATTTTCGGGTCGGCGAAGTGCGGCACCATGTGCTTGAGCCAGTTCGGATGCACGCAGTAATCGGAGTCGATCACCGCGATCACTTCGGCATCCTTGGCAGTGTGCGGAAGCAGATAATTCAACGCGCCGCCCTTGAAACCTGCCAATGGCGCGACGTGGAAGAACTTGAAGCGCGGGCCGAGGATTTCGCAGTAGTCTCGCACCGGTTCCCACACCGCCGGGTCCTTGGTGTTGTTGTCGATGATCAGGACTTCGTAGTCCGGGTAATCGAGGGCGGCCAGGGCGTCGAGGGTCTGTTTGACCATTTCCGGCGGCTCGTTGTAGCAAGGCACGTGGATCGACACTTTTGGCCGGTAGCTGGAGTCGCCCTCCACGGGCAGGAATTCCCGTCGGCGTTTGTGAATCCACACCGCTTCGGCCAGTTCATGGGCCTCGGTGAGCAACACGATAAATACCCCGAGCGCACCCAGCGCCAGGAGGAAGCCCACTGTCAGGCTGAACCACGTGCTGTATTGCAGGCTGTAGTCGTAACCGATCCATACCAGCACCGACCCGCAAAGGAAGGCGATAAAGGTCAGGAAGATCCGGCCACGCTGGCGCAGGGCCGAACCGTCGATCATCAGCAAGGTCAGCGACAACAGCGCCAGTACCACCGAGCCGACCGCCAGCACACGCCATTGCGGGATCGCCACCACCGGGCCTTCGAAGTTGAATTTCTGCTGACGCGCGGCGTTGAACACGCCCCAATACGCGCCAACCGAACCTTCGTCACTGGCTTTCCACGGCTGGTCGAACGCTTCGATCACGAAGTAGTTGAAGCCCTGGCGGTTGAGCTTGTTGACCAAAGTTCGCAGGTAGATCGCCTGATCCGCCGGCGACGCATCGGCGCCGCCGCGCATTCGACCGTTGCTCGGCCAGCCCACCTCGGACAGCAGCAGCGGTTTTTTCGGGAACATCTTTTTCAGGTCGCGGGCGCGGTCGAAAACGAACTGGCCGGCCTTGTCGACCGGGACGAATTCCCAGTACGGCAGAACGTGGGCGGCGATCAGATCGACGTGCTTGGCCAGCTCCGGGTGTTCTTCCCAGACGTGCCATTGCTCGGAGGTGGTCACCGGTACTTTGACGGCTGCGCGTACGCGATCAAGCAGCACGCTCAGTTGCTCGGCAGTGATTTCCTTACGGAAGATCGCTTCGTTGCCGACTACCACGCGAACCACGCTGCGCGAGGTGTTCGCCAGTTCGATGGCGCGAGTGATTTCCCGCTCGTTGCGCTCCTGATCGGGGCTGATCCAGATCCCCAAGGTCACGCGCAAACCAAATTCTTCCGCCAGTTTCGGGATGTCTTGCAGCGAGCCATCGACCGAGTAGATGCGGATGTTGTCCGTCAGCTTGCTCATGATCTCCAGGTCACGGCGCATTTCTTCGTCGGAAGGGTACTGATCCTTCTGCGGGAATTGGCCCTGCTGGAACGGCGAGTAGGAGAAACCGGAGATCTGCTCCGGCCAGTTGGGCGCGGAGACCGGGCGATTGATCAGCGCCCAGAAGCCGGTGAACAGGGCGGCGATTGCCAGAACCACCACCAGGTTGAGACCAAATTTACGCGATGACATAGCTGTTTCGGGTTCCAAAGGCTGTGGAACGGATGATCGGTAGGCTATACGCCAATGGGGCGCGCATCCTACACCGGTAGTTCGCAAGTCGTACAACAGACAGGGAATTGCCTGACATTGGGCAATCCGCTTTGACTTAAGTTCTTACACTTGTAGATCGAAGGTTAAAACTTGTCGCTGCGTAGCCCTATAATGCGCGCCGGTTTTTGGGGTAATGGTCATGAGTACAGAAGATCCGCGGTTTGCAGGCATCGCCCGTTTGTATGGCATCGAAGGCATGGAGCGCTTGCGCGCGGCCCATGTGGCGATCGTCGGCGTCGGTGGCGTCGGTTCCTGGGCGGCGGAAGCCATCGCCCGTTGCGGCGTCGGCGAAATATCCCTGTTCGATCTGGATGACGTCTGCGTGAGCAACGCCAACCGCCAGTTGCACGCGCTGGACAGCACCGTCGGCAAACCCAAGGTCGAGGTGATGGCCGAGCGTCTGCGCGGGATCAACCCGGACTGCACCGTCCATGCGGTGGCGGATTTCGTCACTCGCGACACCATGGCCGAATACATCACGCCGAACATCGACTGTGTGATTGACTGCATCGACGCCGTCAACGCCAAGGCTGCGCTGATCGCGTGGTGTAAACGCCGCAAGATCCAGATCATCACGACTGGCGGTGCGGGCGGGCAGATTGATCCGACGCTGATTCAGGTCTGCGATCTGAACCGCACGTTCAACGACCCGTTGGCTTCGAAAGTGCGATCCACGCTGCGTCGTGACTACGGTTTCTCGCGCACCGTGACCCGCCATTACAGCGTGCCCTGTGTGTTTTCCACGGAACAACTTCGCTACCCGAAACCGGATGGCAGCATCTGTTTGCAGAAGAGTTTTGTCGGTGATGGCGTGAAACTGGACTGCGCGGGCGGGTTTGGTGCGGTGATGATGGTGACGGCGACGTTCGGCATGGTCGCGGCGACCAAGGCTGTGGATAAGATTGTGGCTGGGGTTCGGCGGCCGGCGGATCGAGTCAAACCTCAGGTTTGATGCCGGGGCTGATGGCCTCATCGCTGGCAAGCCAGCGCCCACAGGTATTTGGTAGGTTCACTGCATTTGTGAACACCATAGAACCTTGTGCGAGCTGGCTTGCCAGCGATGGCGATTAACTCGCCAACTCATTCATCCGCTGGAGCACCGCATTGAGGCCATTGCTGCGCGACGGCGACAACTGCCGCGAAAGCCCCAGCTGGCTGAACCAGTCTGGCAAATCCACCTGCTGCAATTCAGTCGCCGACAACCCGTTGACCCGCAACAACAGCAATGCCACCAACCCGCGAATCATCCGCGCATCACTGCTGGCGCTGAATTGCCAGTGGCCGTCCTGCAACTCGCCCAGCAACCACACTTGGCTTTCACAGCCATGCACCCGGTTGGCATCGCATTTATCCGCGTCGCTCAGCGGCGGCAGACGGTCACCGAACTGCATCAGCAATCGCGCCCGCTGTTCCCAACCGGCAGCATTCTGAAAGGTTTGCAGCGCCTCGGCGGCATCAGTCGGCAGGCTCATCGCAACAACTCCAGCGCCTGATCCAGCGCTTCGAAAAAACGCTCCAGATCTTCGGAATCGTTGTACAACGCCAGCGACACCCGAATCGCCCCGGCCAGCTCGAAGCTTTTCAGCAACGGCATGGCGCAGTGGTGCCCGGCGCGCACGGCAATGCCTTGCTCGGTCAGCAGATGCGCCAGATCGGCGTTGTGCACGCCCTCGACGACAAAACTGGCCAGGGCCAGTTGCGGCTTGCCCAGTAGACGAATGCCATTGCGGGCAGCGAGGCCGCGCAGCAGATAGTCGTGCAGCGCCGCTTCATGAGCGGACACGGCTTCCTGATCCAGCCCGGCAAGATAATCGAGGGTCGCACCGAGGCCGATCACGCTGGCAATCGGCGGCGTGCCGGCTTCAAAACCCAGCGGGGCAGGGCGGAAGCGCGAATCGTGATAGTTGGCTTCCAGCACCATTTCACCGCCGAACTGCCACGGCTTCAGCTGTTCCAGCGCCTTATTGCGCCCGAACAGAACACCGAGGCCATCGGGGCCGTACAGCTTGTGGCTGGAAAACACATAAAAGTCGCAACCCAACGCCTGCACGTCATGACGACCGTGCACCACACCTTGGGCGCCGTCGACCACAGTCAGCGCGTTCTGCGCCTTGGCCATGCCCAGCAGCGCCGGCAACGGTTGCCACGCCCCCAGCACGTTGGACAACTGACTGACCGCCAGCAAGCGGGTGCGCGGGCCGATCAGATGTACGGCGGCAGCAAGGTCGATCACACCGTCGTCATCCAGCGGCAGGATAACCAGTTTCAGATCGCGACGTTGTGCCAGTTGCTGCCACGGCAGCAGGTTGGCGTGATGCTCCAGGGCGCTGATGACAATTTCATCGCCCGGATGGAAGAGGTGCTCCAGGCCATACGCCAGGAGATTCAGCGCACTGGTGGCGCCGTGGGTAAAGATGATTTGCCCGCTGTCACCGGCATTCAGCCATTGCGCCACCTTGAGCCGACTGTCTTCGAACGCCTGTGTCGCGTGGGCACCGGGAAGGTGCTGCGCGCGATGCACATTGGCCGCGCCGTTGGCGTAGTAATGCGCCAGCGCGTCGAGCAAGGCCTGAGGTTTTTGCGTGGTGGCGGCGTTGTCCAGATAGGTCTGGTCTTGCCGTTGCAGGGCGGCGATGGCCGGGAAATCGGCACGCCAGGGGGAGGGAATCATCACGGTTCATAGCCCTGGTGAAGAGGGGCGGAATTACGCCAAACCTTGTGGGAGCGAGCAGGCTCGCTCCCCCAGGTGCTTACAGCACTTAGTTGTGAGCGTGCAGCGCTTCGTTGAGTTCGATCGCCGATTTGTGGGTTTTGCACTCCACGGCACCGGTTTCCGAATTGCGACGGAACAGCAGGTCGGTCTGACCGGCCAGTTCACGCGCCTTCACGACTTTGACCAGATTATTGTTCTCGTCCAGCAGCGCTACTTTGGTGCCGGCGGTCACGTACAGGCCCGACTCGACAGTGTTGCGGTCGCCCAACGGGATGCCGATACCGGCGTTGGCGCCGATCAGGCAGCCTTCGCCGACCTTGATCACGATGTTGCCGCCGCCCGACAGGGTGCCCATGGTCGAGCAACCGCCGCCCAGATCCGAACCCTTGCCGACGAAGACGCCTGCGGAGACGCGGCCTTCGATCATGCCCGGGCCTTCGGTGCCGGCGTTGAAGTTGATGAAACCTTCGTGCATCACGGTGGTGCCTTCGCCCACGTAGGCGCCCAAACGCAGACGCGCAGCATCAGCGATACGCACGCCGGCCGGTACCACGTAGTCGGTCATTTTCGGGAACTTGTCTACCGAGAACACTTCCAGCAGCTCGCCGCGCAGACGGGCTTCCAGTTGCAGTTCGGCCAGTTCGCTCAGGTCGATTGCGCCCTGGCTGGTCCACGCTACGTTCGGCAGCAGCGGGAAGATACCGGCAAGGCTCAGACCGTGCGGCTTGACCAAACGATGGGACAGCAGGTGCAGCTTGAGGTAGGCCTCAGGTGTCGAGGTCAGCTGCGCATCTTCAGCCAGCAGCGTGGCAACCAGCGGCTTGTGGCTCTCGGCCAGACGGGTCAGCAGCTTGCCTTGAACGGCGTCGATGCCTTTGACGGCTTCAGCCAGTTGCGCAGCCTGTGCGGTGGTGAAAGTGATGGCCTGGTTGCCTTCGGTGTAACCGAGGATCGGTGCAACGGCAGCGACCAGTTCGGCCGAAGGATTGAGCAGTGGCTGTGCGTAGAACACTTCCAGCCACGCGCCTTGGCGGTTCTGGGTGCCGACACCGAAAGCGATGCTGAACAGGGAATTGGACATGTGAATACCTCTACAAAAAAGTGACGGGCTGCTTATTTGATCGCGGCCGCGTAGATGTCTGGCTTAAAGCCAATCAGGGTTCGGTCACCGAGATCGAGCACCGGGCGCTTGATCATCGAGGGTTGAGCGAGCATCAGTTCGATGGCTTTCGACTGGTCGAGATCGGCTTTACGTTCGTCGTCGAGTTTGCGAAAGGTCGTGCCTGCACGGTTCAACACCGTTTGCCAGCCGTGCTCGTCACACCATTGAGTCAGGTGCTCACGGTCGATGCCGGCAGTCTTGTAATCATGGAAGTCGTAGCTGACAGCGTGTTCATCGAGCCAGGTGCGCGCCTTCTTCATGGTGTCGCAGGCTTTGATGCCGAAAAGGTGCAACGTTTTACTTGAATCGGTCAAGGAATCGCCCCCTTTACAGGTGCTGGAAAAAAATGGTGTCGGATTATGCCATGACCCTTCAGCTAATACGCAAAACCTGTGGGAGCCGAGTTTCAGAGGGCTGCGACATAGGTGCAAAGGCCAGGCACAGCCTAAGCGGCTAATATGGCAGTTCAACGCTGTCGATCGTCTGAGATTTTCGCTTTATGCAAACTGCTTACACCGTCCTGATCCTGCTGATGCTGGTCAGCGTCTCGCGTCTGGTCGGACGGGTAATTCCGCTGCCGCTTCCTCTGGTACAAATCGCCGCCGGCGCCCTGTTGGCCTGGCCAACGCTTGGTCTGCACGTGGCGCTGGACCCGGAGCTTTTCCTGTTTCTGTTCCTGCCACCGCTGTTGTTCTCCGACGGATGGCGCATGCCCAAGCGTGAGCTCTGGCACCTGCGTGGGCCGATTCTGACACTGGCAGTCGGGCTGGTGCTGTTTACCGTGGTGGGCGCCGGGTATTTCATTCACTGGTTACTGCCAACGATTCCGCTGCCCGTGGCTTTCGCATTGGCGGCGGTGTTGTCGCCAACGGACGCCGTAGCGGTCTCGGCCATTTCGCAAAACCGCTTGCCCACGCCGCTGATGCACATGCTGCAAGGTGAAGCGCTGATGAACGACGCTTCGGGTCTGGTGACGTTCAAGTTCGCCTTGGTCGCAGCGGTGACCGGGGTGTTCTCGCTGGCTAATGCGAGCCTGACGTTTGTGCTGGTGGCGGTTGGAGGGTTGGCCGTCGGGGTGGCGTTGAGTTGGCTGGTGGGGCGCCTGCGCGCGTGGATGATTGCCCGCGGCTGGGACGATCCGGCTACGCATGTGGTGTTTATGTTGCTGCTACCGTTCGCCGCTTATGTGCTGGCCGAACGATTGGGGGCTTCGGGCATTCTCTCTGCCGTGGCGGCGGGGATGATGCAGAGCTGGCTCGATCTGCTGCCGCGTCAGACCAGCACTCGCTTGCTCAATCGCAGTGTCTGGGCATTGCTGGAGTTCGCCTTCAATGGTCTGATCTTCCTGCTGCTGGGTCTGCAATTGCCGGACATCATCAAGGCCGTTGTCAGTCATGAGCCGACACTCTGGCCGACACTGCTGTATCGCTGCCTCGACGTGGTGGCAATTTTTCTAGCGCTGGTGGTGCTGCGATTTGTCTGGGTACAAAGTATCTGGCGTTTGTCAGTGCTCCTGCGACGTTTGCGCGGCAAGGGTGATTTGACGCAGGTGCCGACCGCCCGTTCATGCTGGCTGCTGACCGTCGGCGGCGTGCGCGGCGCCGTGACGCTGGCGGGTGTGATGTCGGTGCCGATGCTGATGGGAAGCGAAGCGTTTCCCGAACGGGATCTGCTGATTTTTATCGCCGCCGGGGTGATTCTGCTGTCGCTGATTTCGGCGTGTATCGCGTTGCCATTGCTCCTGCGAGGCATTCAGAAGAGCCCCGACGAAAAGCGCCGTCAGGAAGTGCGCGATGCCTGGCGCAAAACTGCCGAGGCCGCGATTCATTCGTTGGAGACCGAAGAACTCGCACCGCAAGACGCCGCACAAGCGGCACTGGCAGCGGAACTGAAAGCACGGATCATGTCCGAGTATCGCCATCAACTCGACGTGTTCAACGATTCCGCCGAAGCCCAGGCGCTGGCGTTCCAGATGGATCTGCTGGAACGCCGTTTGCGCCTGAAGGCACTACGTGCACAGCGTCTGGAACTCTACAGCCTCAGCCGCCATCACCAGATCGGCGATGACGTACTCAGAGAGGTGCTTGGCGAGTTGGACCTGAGCGAAGCCAATCTGGGGCAGGTCAAGTAATCGTGAACGACTGTTCCTGACGGTTGATTCATGGGGTCTCGCAGGAGCCGCCGTCGGGGATATCGATTGGGTAGTAATACGCGACGATTTTTTTGTCTTTGCTGCTGATTTCTGTATTCATCGCCACTTCGAATTTTCCATCGGTGAGTTCCTTTTCGACCGGGTAATGCATGATGGAAGTTGTATCGTAGTCGGTGATGGCGACTTGCTCGGTAATCGGCGTAAAGATGTTCAGGTCCACGCTTTTTTTATTCATGCCCCATTTCTCTGCGTATTCTTTATAGACTTTGGGTTTGTCCCAGGGGATGTTTGCGTCGGGGTGTAAGTGTTCATGATGTAAGCCCAGGGCATGGCCGAACTCGTGCAATACAACTGTGCGAAAATCCAAGTCTCCGGGCCGCGCGGCGATGAACATGGTCGGTTTGTTTGCGTCTATGGTAAGTGCGTCGGTACCGATTTGAGAGGCATTTTCAGCAGTATCGGTTTTTATCCTGATTATTCCATCTTTACTGTCGATGAAACTAAAGGTAAGGCTGACATAGTCAGCCCACTCCCAAATATGTCTTTTTATCGCCTCTTTCAGCGCGGCGGGAGGCTGGTCCATGAATGAAATGGTCAGGTGGCGATCAGGCTTCCAGCACTTTGCCAGGATTGCAGTTGCGCGCGGAGACAGGCCGGAGTTGGAGGCGTGTGAAGTATTCTTGGGGTTTTCATTGATGGCTGCTCGGAAACTGGCAACTGGATCAGTTATTTCAAGTTTCAGGCAGGGTTTCGAGTTGAGCATGTTCAATTCCTTTTGATGTATGTAGTTGTCCCGTGTCCGGGCATGGATTTTAGTTGTTTGGGTTTTAAGTTTGCTGGTCAGGCAACTGGTTTTTATTTAGTTGTTGTTTTTGCGCTGATCAAGTTATTTTCTTGGCAGCGGAAGGTAAAGTGTGGTGTTGTAAGTTGGCGTTTCTTTATTGTCTGATTACCGTGCCAGATTGCCTGGCACGGTATGTGTGAGTATTACTTCCGGGTAACGAACGCGCGAATTCGTTCTGCGGCTTCTACGCATTCGGCCAGCGGCGCGACCAGCGCCATGCGCACGCGCCCGGCACCCGGATTGACGCCATCAACGTCGCGGGACAAGTACGAGCCCGGCACCACGGTGACGTGTTCTTCGGCGAACAGGTCGCGGCAGAAAGCTGCGTCGTCGCCTTCAACATTCGGCCACAAGTAGAAGCTGCCGTCGGGGCGCTGCACGTCCATCACCGGGCTGAGGATTTCCAGCACTGCATCGAACTTCTCGCGATACAGCGCGCGGTTGGCACGCACGTGTACTTCGTCGTTCCACGCGGCGACGCTGGCCAACTGGGTTTGTACCGGCATCGCGCAGCCGTGGTAGGTGCGATACAGCAGGAAGCCCTTGAGAATGTCTGCATCACCGGCAACGAAACCCGAACGCAATCCCGGCAGGTTGGAGCGCTTGGACAGACTGTGGAAAACCACGCAGCGTTTGAAGTCCTTGCGGCCCAGTTCAACGCAGGCCGTGAGCAGACCCGGCGGCGGGGTCTGTTCGTCGAAGTACAACTCGCTGTAGCACTCGTCGGCGGCAATGACGAAGTCGTATTCGTCGGCCAGGGCGATGAGTTTTTTCAGGGTGTCGACCGGGATCAGCGCGCCGGTCGGGTTACCCGGCGAGCACAGAAACAGGATCTGGCAGCGCTTCCAGATATCTGGCGAAACTGCATCGAAGTCAGGGTTGAAGCCGTTTTCATCCAGGCACGGCAGGTAATGCGGCTTGGCCCCCGCGAGGAACGCGGCCCCTTCGTAGATCTGATAGAACGGGTTCGGGCTGACCACCAGCGCATCGTCCCCACGGTTGACCACGGTCTGGGTGAACGCGAATAACGCTTCGCGCGTACCGTTGACCGGCAGCACGTTGCGGGCCGGGTCGATCCAGCCGCTCGGGACGCCGAAGCGGCGTTCACACCAGCCAGCAATGGCTTCACGCAGGGCTGGAATACCGAGGGTCGTCGGGTACACCGCCATCTGATCCAGATTGTTTGCCAGCGCCTCGGCGACAAAACCTGGCGAACGGTGTTTCGGCTCACCGATCGACAGGGCGATCGGGCGCTTGTCAGGGTTCGGTGTGACCGTGCCAAGCAGGGCGCGGAGCTTTTCGAACGGGTAGGGCTGGAGCTGGTTCAGAGCGTTGTTCATTTGTACGGGGTCTCATTGCAAAGCAGGTTAATCCGGGCGCGCAGTCAGATACTGATGCGCGAAAGCTTGATATCGGGTTCCTGATTGACGCTCAGTTGCTCGACGATCGCATCCTGCAAACGGCTGCACAGCAGGGGATCGGACAGCGGCTGGTTGTGCGCGTCGGTGATGAAGAACACGTCCTCCACCCGTTCGCCCAGGGTCGCAATCTTGGCGTTCTGCAGCGACAGGTCGAACTCCAGGAAAATTCCGCCGATCCGCGCCAACAGGCCTGGACGGTCGGGTGCGGTCAGTTCCAGAACCGTCACCGGACGCTGGGCGTCGTTATGAATCGTCACTTGTGGCGCAAAGGCAAAATGCTTGAGCTGGCGCGGCACCCGGCGCTGAATGATCGTCGGGTAGTCGTCGGGGTTGCGCAGGGCTTCGGTCAGGCCCTCGCGGATCTGCTTGATCCGTGCCGGGTTGTCGCCGATGGATTCACCGTCGTTGTCGAGCACGATGTAGGTATCGAGGGTGAACTGGCTGCTGGACGTGATGACCCGAGCATCGTGAATGTTCAAGTTGAGCTGATCCATTGCCGCCACAGTCACAGCGAAGAAGTCGTGCTGATCCGGTGCATAAATGAAGATCTGCGTACCGCCCTCGAATTCACGCTGGGTGGTTTCCTTGATCAACACCAACGGCCCGCCATCGGCTGGCTGCTGGAGTATGGCGTCGCTGTGCCAGGCTACATCGCCGGCTGTGTGACGCAGGAAGTAGTCATCGCCCAACTGCCCCCACAACTGCTCGACGTCGTCTGGATCGGTGCCGCCGCGCACAAGAATGTCCAGCGCTGCACTTTGGGTCTGGCGGATCTGCTCTTCGCGATCCACCGGGTTTTCCAGGCCGCGGCGCAAGGCGCGTTTGGTCTCGGTGTAGAGCTGGCGCAAGAGGCTGGCGCGCCAGGAATTCCACAGCGTCGGGTTCGTCGCGTTGATGTCGGCCACAGTCAGCACGTACAGGTAGTCGAGGCGGGTTTCATCGCCGACCGCCTGGGCAAAATCGTGGATTACCTGCGGGTCGGACAAGTCCTTGCGCTGGGCGGTGGTCGACATCACCAGATGGTTTTGCACCAGCCAGACGATCAGGCGGCTGTCCCACACCGGCAACTGATGGCGCTGGCAGAACGCCTCGGCATCGACCGCGCCGATCTCCGAGTGATCGCCATGCCGGCCCTTGCCAATGTCGTGGTACAGGCCGGCGAGGTAGATCAGCTCGGGTTTGGGCAACTTGCCCATAAGCTTGCTGGCCAGCGGGAATTTTTCCGACACCTGGGTGTACTGCAACTTACGCAGGTGCTTGATCAGGTTCAGGGTGTGCGCGTCGACCGTATAGATGTGGAACAGGTCGTGTTGCATCTGCCCGACGATAAAGCCGAACTCCGGCAGATAGCGCCCGAGAATGCCGTAACGGTTCATTCGGCGCAGGTTGCGGTGGATGCCGATCTTGCACTTGAACAGCTCGATAAACAGGCTGGTATTGCGGATGTCGTTGCGGAAGTTGTCGTCGATCAGGTGCCGGTGCTCGCGCAGCAGACGAATGGTATCGGCGCGTACGCCTTTGATTTCCGGTTGCTGAGCCATCAGCACGAAAATCTCGAGCATGGCAAACGGCGTGCGGCGGAACACGTTGTCGTTGCGTGCTTCGATATAGCCGTCGTGCAACTGGAAGCGCGAGTTGATCGGATGGGGCGGCGCTTCGTCTTCCGGGGCGAGGATGACTTCCTCGAAATGCTGGATGATCAGGTCGCTGAGCTGGGCGATGCTCATCACCACGCGAAAGTACTGCTGCATGAAGTTTTCGACAGCCTGCTTGGCGTCGTCGCCTTCAAAACCGAGTAGCCCGGCAATGGTGCGTTGATGATCGAACAACAAGCGGTCTTCGGAGCGGCCGGCGAGCATGTGCAGGGCGTAGCGCACTTTCCAGAGGAATTCCTGGGAGGAAGCGAGCAGGGCGTTTTCGCTCTCGACCAAAAAGCCTTCGCCGGCAAGGGCGCGCAGGTTCAGGGTGCCGTATTGACGACGGGCAACCCACAGAATCGTCTGAATATCCCGTAGCCCGCCGGGCGAGCCTTTGACGTTGGGCTCCAGGTTGTATTCGGTGTCGTTGTACTTGTGGTGGCGAGCCTTCTGCTCGGCGCGTTTGGCCAGGAAGAACTCCTTGGCCGGCCACATGTGGGCAGTGCTGGTGACTTCGAGCATGCGTTGGCGCAAACGCTCGGGGCCGCAGATGGTGCGGCTTTCCATGAGATTGGTGACGACGGTCAGATCGGCGCGCGCCTCTTGGGCGCACTCATCCACCGAACGAACGCTCTGACCGACTTCCAGGCCTATATCCCACAGCAAGGTGAGAAAACGCTCGATGGAATCGCGGAAAACTTCGTGATCGGCACTGTCCAGCAGGATCAGCAAATCGATGTCGGAGTAGGGGTGCAATTCACCACGGCCATAACCGCCGACCGCGACCAGCGCGATGTCGGCGTCTTCGCTCCAGTTGAACTGCTCCCAGGCCTTTTGCAGGATGTTGTCGACGAACCAGGCGCGGTCTTCGATCAGCCGGCGTATATCGCGGCCGCTGCGAAAGCGCGCATCGAGCACTTCGCGGGCCTGGCGGATCGCCTTCTTGAACGCCGCGATGGGGCTCGCTTTCAGGGCCAGTTCAGCCTGGAACTGGCCGCGGTCGAAGAGTTCGGGATCCACCTGCGGCATCGATTGGCTTTCCTTCTATAGGCTGGGAGCGTTTTTGGGATCAGGCCGAGACGCGGGGAATGGTGTCGTCGGCGCGCAAGGTGAAGATCTCGTAGCCGGTATCGGTGACCAGCAAAGTGTGTTCCCACTGGGCCGAGAGCTTGCGGTCCTTGGTGATCGCGGTCCAGCCGTCGCCCAGTACTTTGGTGTCGGCCTTGCCCTGGTTGATCATCGGCTCGATGGTGAAGGTCATGCCGGCCTTCAGTTCCATGCCGGTGCCAGCGCGGCCGTAGTGCAGGATCTGCGGCTCTTCGTGGAACACCTTGCCGATGCCGTGGCCGCAGAACTCGCGAACCACCGAGAAGCCGTTCTTTTCTGCGTGCTTCTGGATGACTTCACCGATGTCGCCCAGACGGCAGCCAGGTTTGACGATCTCGATCGCCTTGTACATGCATTCCTGAGTGATCTGCGACAGGCGCTCGGCCCAGACCGGCACTTCGCCGACATGGAACATGCGGCTGGTATCGCCGTGGTAACCGTCCTTGATAACGGTGACGTCAATGTTCAGGGTGTCGCCGTTTTTCAGCGGTTTGTCGTTCGGGATGCCGTGGCAGACCACGTGGTTGATCGAGGTGCAGATCGACTTCGGGTAGCCCTTGTAGTTGAGCGGGGCAGGGATGGCCTGCTGCTCGTTGACGATATAGTCGTGGCAGATCTGGTTCAGTTGATCGGTGGTGACGCCTGGTTTTACATGTTCGGCAATCATTTCCAGCACATCGGCGGCCAGTTTGCCGGCGACACGCATGCCAGCGATGTCCTCGGGGGTTTTGAGGTTGACGGTCATACAGGCTCTCTCTGCGCTCGGCGGCGCTTGCTGATACGGATAGGGCGGCAGGTGTTCGTTTTGCGACCCTGAAAAACGCGATTCTAACAGACGAAAGGAGCAAATCCGCGCCTGCCTGCATCGCTTCTCTCTATACAATGGTGCGCGCCGAGTCGATTCCAAGGGGGCTGCGCCCATGTCCTTGGTGTGATTAAAGATTTCGGGTTCCGTTTCTGCGCACCCTGTGGTATAAAATGCGCCGCTTTCCGGGGATACCCCGAAAAGCTTAAATCCACACACGTGTCGACACGATGACCTGGGTGCTTTTGGCTTTAAGCCACTGGTTGGTCATTGGGATACGTGGAGGCCAAACCCGACTTATTAAGGAACTATCATGTCCCAAGTCAATATGCGCGATATGCTGAAGGCCGGTGTGCACTTCGGTCACCAAACCCGTTACTGGAACCCGAAAATGGGTAAGTACATTTTCGGCGCGCGTAACA
>NZ_JBIUWI010000052.1:0-41950 GCF_044743385.1 Pseudomonas sp. NPDC087639
AACCGCATCAACTGGGTCGCCGGGATCATCAACGGCACCGGCAACTTCATCCTCACCGAAATGCGCGAGAAGGGTCGCACCTTCGAAGACGTGTTGGCCGAGGCTCAGGCTCTGGGTTACGCCGAAGCCGATCCGACCTTCGACGTCGAAGGCATCGATGCGGCGCACAAGCTGACGATTCTGGCTTCGATCGCGTTCGGCATTCCGCTGCAATTCGACAAGGCTTACACCGAAGGCATCACCAAGCTGACTACAGCTGACGTCAACTACGCCGAAGCGCTCGGTTATCGCATCAAGCACCTCGGTGTGGCGCGCATCACTGATGCCGGCATCGAGTTGCGCGTACACCCGACGCTGATTCCGGCCGATCGTTTGATCGCCAACGTCAACGGTGTGATGAACGCGGTGATGGTCAACGGTGACGCTGCCGGTTCGACCCTGTTCTACGGCGCCGGTGCCGGTATGGAGCCGACAGCTTCGTCGGTGATCGCCGATCTGGTGGACGTGGTTCGCGCCATGACCTCCGATCCGGAAAACCGCGTACCGCATCTGGCTTTCCAGCCGGACTCGCTGTCGGCCCATCCGATCCTGCCGATCGAAGCCTGCGAAAGCGCTTACTACCTGCGCATCCAGGCCAAGGACCATCCGGGCGTACTGGCTCAGGTGGCGAGCATCCTTTCGGAGCGCGGCATCAACATCGAGTCGATCATGCAGAAGGAAGTCGAGGAACACGACGGTCTGGTGCCGATGATCCTGCTGACCCACCGTGTAGTGGAACAGCGCATCAACGATGCAATCGCCGCCCTCGAAGCTCTGGCCGGCGTGAACGGTCCGGTTGTACGGATCCGCGTCGAGCACCTGAACTAAGCCGCTATTGTTCACCGGGCCCGTGCGCGGGCCCGGCTTTGCGAACACTCTCCATTGGAGTCAGTCATGCGTTACATCAGTACCCGCGGCCAGGCACCGGCCCTGAATTTCGAAGATGTCCTGCTGGCCGGTCTTGCCTCCGACGGCGGTCTGTACGTCCCGGAAGTGCTGCCACGGTTCACTCAGGAGGAAATCGCTTCCTGGGCCGGCCTGCCGTATCACGAGTTGGCCTTCCGAGTGATGCGCCCGTTTGTAACCGGCAGCATTCCCGATGCCGATTTCAAGAAGATCCTTGAAGAAACCTACGGTGTGTTCTCGCACAGCGCCGTGGCGCCGCTGCGTCAACTGAACGGCAACGAATGGGTGCTGGAACTGTTCCACGGCCCGACCCTGGCGTTCAAGGACTTCGCCCTGCAACTGCTCGGTCGTCTGCTCGACTACGTGCTGGAAAAGCGCGGCGAGCGCGTGGTGATTGTCGGTGCCACCTCCGGTGATACCGGTTCGGCCGCCATCGAAGGCTGTAAACATTGCGAAAACGTCGACATCTTCATCTTGCACCCGCACAACCGTGTGTCCGAAGTGCAGCGTCGCCAGATGACCACGATTTTCGGCGAGAACATCCATAACATCGCCATCGAAGGCGACTTCGATGACTGCCAGGAAATGGTCAAGAACAGCTTCGCCGACCAGAGCTTCCTCAAAGGCACGCGTCTGGTGGCGGTGAACTCGATCAACTGGGCGCGGATCATGGCCCAGATCGTTTACTACTTCCACGCAGCCCTGCAGTTGGGCGGTCCGGCGCGTTCGGTGTCGTTCTCGGTGCCTACCGGCAACTTCGGTGACATCTTCGCCGGTTACCTGGCGCGCAACATGGGCCTGCCGATCAATCAGCTGATCGTCGCCACCAACCGCAACGACATCCTGCACCGCTTCATGAGCGGCAACCAGTACGTCAAGGAAACCCTGCACGCCACGCTGTCGCCGTCGATGGACATCATGGTCTCGTCGAACTTCGAGCGCCTGTTGTTCGACCTGCACGGTCGCAACGGTGCAGCGATTGCCGGTCTGATGGATTCGTTCAAACAGGGCGGCGGCTTCAGCGTCGAGCAAGAACGCTGGACCGAAGCGCGCAAACTGTTCGACTCGCTGGCCGTGGATGACGCGCAAACCTGTGAAACCATCGCCGACGTCTTTGCACAGACCGGTGAAGTACTCGACCCGCACACGGCTATCGGCGTCAGAGCCGCGCGCGAATGCCGTCGCAGCCTGGACATCCCGATGGTGATTCTGGGCACTGCACACCCGGTGAAATTCCCGGATGCAGTGGAAAAGGCCGGTGTAGGAAAAGCTCTCGCACTACCTGCACATCTTTCTGATTTGTTTGAGCGAAACGAGCGCTGCACCGTTCTGCCAAATGAGCTGAAAGCCGTACAAGCCTTTGTCAGTCAGCATGGCAACCGCGGCAAGCCGCTTTAAGCCGCTAAAAGCTGTCACATTTTGAAGCCCGTCTCCTGACGGGCTTTTTTGTTTCTGCTGCCACACTGCTGGGGTTTTCACCCATGAAGGACGGGTGAGTCGATCACGAAGGAAGTGGCAATGCTGTTTTATAGAGGTTTGAAACCGGCACTGGGCTGGTTGTTTGTGTTCGGGTTGCTGGCATGGATGCGCGGCAGTGTGGCGGCGCAACTGGCGCTGCATGAGGAAGGGGTGGCGCTCAATGTCCAGTCCGTGGAACTGAACGCGCACGAGCGCCAATGGATTCGCGATAACCCCAAGGTGACGGTGGCGTCGGTGCAGTACCCGTTGTATCTGTTCAAGGACGAACATGGGCAGTGGAGCGGTTTGAACAACGATGTGCTCAAGCGCCTCACTGCGATGACCGGGTTGCAATTTGTGCATCAGGAATCTTTTTCCACCGATCATATGCTGGAGCGCCTTGAGAGCGGGGCGGCGGACATCAGTACTACCCTGGCCGTGAGTGATGAGCGCAAGGTTTTTCTGGATTTCAGCCACGCATTCGGTGGCGCCGGATGGGTGTTTGTCGGTCGCGCCGGATCGCCGCAGGTGGAGTCTTTCGAGCAATTGGCCAAGCGCGTGGTTGTGCTGCCGGCCCGCCATGCGCTGGAGGATGTGATTCGGCGTGACTTCCCGGCGATCGAGATACGTTCGGTCAAGACCTATGCCGAGGCCCGGGCTCTGGTCGAGAGCGGCGAAGCCTACGCGACCATTGAAAACGAGATTGGTGCACAGCTTTATCCTTTGGGGTTACTCAAGGTGGGCGGCCTGGTAGAAGGCAAGTGGGAAGCCGATAACCTGGCCGTGCGCAAAGGCATGCCGGAGCTGCTGAGCATTCTCAACAAGGCGCTGGAGGCGTTTCCGGCCGCCGAGTTGCGGGCCATTCGCCTGAAATGGCTTGAAGGCATTTCACCGGCGCCTGTGCCGTCCATGTGGCAGCGCATGATCGAATGGGGCTGCTGGATGATGGGCGGGCTCGGCGTGTTCGGTTTGTTGTCGCTGATATGGAATCGGCGACTGACGGCGGTGATCAAGTTGCGGCGCGAGGCGGAAAAGGATCTTGGCGATCAACTGGCGTTTCAGCACGCACTGATCGATTCCATGCCCGATCCGGTGTTCGTCCGCGATCTGCACGGGCGTCTGATTATGTGCAACCGCAGCTATGAAGAGGCGCTTTCGGTTCGACTGGATCAGGTGCAGGGGCGGCAGTTGATCGAGGTCGGTGCGTTACCCGAAGCGACGGCGTTGATGTTGCACGACGAGTTCATGATGCAACTGCGCACGCGCAAGTCGCGTTTCAGCAAGCGGCAATTGCAGTTCAACAACGGCCCGCGCGAGGTCTATCAGTGGACGGTGCCTTTTTACAGTGCCGACGGCCAATTGCGTGGTCTGCTGGGCGGCTGGACGGACATCACTCAGCGCCGGACGGAGAGCGGGTGCAGATGTCCGCATTGAAGTTGGGAAATGTCCTATACGACGTGACTACTTTTCTGATGGGAGGCTTAAGACGGCTGCCCTAGAGTGAACGACAACTGCGGTGAGAGTCCGCGATTGTCGCTTCAGAGGTCGCCCATGCGCTCGCTTAAAGTCCTGATTCTTGAACCCAATCCGTTCCAGTTGATGGCATTGCATCAAATGCTCAATGCCATTGGCATCTACGACGTACTGACGGCGCCGTCGCTGGCATCGGCCCTGTGTTCACTGGGGCATCGCGGCGCTGTCGACATCGCTATTTGCGATCCGCAACTCAAAGGGGGCGATGGCCTGGCGCTGATCCAGCATCTGGCGGAGCAGCAAGAAGCGCGTGCGCTGATCCTTTTGGGCGCGGTCGCGCCGAGTCTGCTGAACGATCTGGACTCATTGCTGCGCGAGCATCGGTTGCGACTGCTGGGGCGTCTGCAAACACCGGTCTCGGCGGTGCTGATGAGAGGTTTGCTGGACAGCTACCTGATCGCCCATACGCAGCCTGTCGGCGTTTGAGGGGCGTGGTTATTTTTCTGTCATCTTCGCCGTGCATGCTCTGACAGACCGGTGGCGCTGCGGTGCTTGCAACCGAAATGCAGAACTTTCTTCTCGGGCCGGTGGTCATTTACAGTGGACACGCCCCAGACACAATGTTTTCGGACTATTGAGTGGAGATCGAGATGGAAAGTATCAGTCTATTGCTCGGTGAGGCTCTGAGCCCGTATCAGGTTTCGTTGTCCTCAAGTGGTGCCCAGGGTGAATGCCTGGTGACCTTGAAGAACAGCAGCGGCGCCATTGTGGTTGAACGCCAATTCAATCAGGCGCAGTTGACCGACAAGCGTCAACTGACCGATGTCGTTGATGGTTTGCACCGTGACATCCTGATTGCCGAAGGGCGCCTGGAGCCCTGCGTGATCGCAGCATTGCGCAATGCAGCCCTGGACAAGCGTCCGGCGCTTTGAAAAATGAAATGTTTTTTGTGGGAACCTTCCTGCATCCCCGTCAGTCAGACCCCGTAACAGCAGGATCAAGCATTGTGCTCCGGTGCTTGTCGCTTGCTGCTACTGGTCTTTTTTACAGGCCACGTTTAACCCCGAGTCGTCTCCCCACTTCTCGGGGTTTCTTTTGTCTGCAATTTGCTCACTGCGCCGCCTGCTGTTCGAAGAACGTCCGGGCCTGTTCGAGGTAACCCTCACGCCTGTCGGGATCGAGCCAGTCGGCATAGCGCTGGTTCAACTGATCGTGGGGCAGGGTACGCAGCAGTTGGTTGATCTCGGTGATCGCCTGGCGACCTTGTGGGGTGTCGGAACATCCGATGTAACCCGACAGGTATTTAGCGTTGCCCCGAATCGGATAAAACAGCAGCTCGTCTTCGGCAATTTTTGCCAGATGAGCCTGGTAGCGGATTTCCGGCCAATAACCCAGAACTACCTGTAACCGTCCGAGACGCTGCATCATCAGCAGGCTGTTAAGAGCGTCGTTGCCGTAATGCGGTGTGAGTGCGTCTTTTGGTGCCTGGCGCAGCAGGTTGTCGACGAGCTCACCGTAACTGCGCTCCGCGACGACGCCGACCTTTTCCTTGCCATCGGCCAAAAGCGCCGCCAGATCGACTTCACCGTCCACCAGAAACCGCGCCAATACGTCGCGATCTTTCTGACGCACCACCAGCCCGTTGCTGACAGCGCGAAACGCAGGAATGGAAAAAGCGATCCATTGCGTGCGCTCTTTGCTCCAGATTAACGATGGGTCGCAGGTGAACGAGGCTTCGTGAAGCATCTGCATGCCGCGGGCGCGATTAACCCGCATCAGTGTGTGTTCGTATTGCGGCATGCCGGCGATCAGCATCGGCATCAGGTGATCGATGACGCCCTGGCCCTTTTTTGGACCTTCGAAAATCGTCAGCGGCGGCATGTCGCGCAGTAACCAGATCAGCGTCGGTTTCGCCTGCGCCCAAGCCGGCAAACCCAGCAGAAACAGCAAGCCGAACAGGCGCCACGTCCACCAGTGATGGGCGCGGTTGGCGGCTGATGTCTGTCGGTTTTTCAGTTCAAATGGCTCCGTCTTCGCGCAGTCGAGTGATCTGCTGTTCGTCGTAGCCAAGATCGTGGAGTACCTGCGCATTGTGTTCACCGAGCTGCGGCCCGACCCATTCGGACGAGCCCGGTGTCTCAGAGAGTTTCGGCACGATGCCCGGCATCTTGAAGGGCTTGCCGTCTGGCAACTTGGCGTGCAGGAACATTTCCCGGGCCAGGTATTGCGGATCGGTGAGCATGTCCTCGGCGCTGAAGATCCGGCTGACCGGCACGTCGGCCTGATTGAGCAGGTCGAGCACGGTTTGCAGCGGCAGCGAATTGACCCAGCGATCAATTACGCCATACAACTCGTCACGGCGGCTGTCGCGCCCGTCGTTGCTGGCCAGCGTCGGGTCGTTGGCCAGATCGTCGCGGCCCATCACCTGCATGAAACGTTTGAAAATCGCATCGCCATTGGCGCCGATCTGCACATGCTTGCCGTCGGCGCTGGTGTGGATCGAAGAGGGCGTGATGCCGGGCATGATGTTGCCGGTGCGCTCGCGAATAAAACCGAACACGTCGAACTCCGGCACCATGCTTTCCATCATGGCGAAGATGGCTTCATACAACGCCACATCGACCACTTGGCCCAAGCCGCCGTTGACCTCGCGATGACGCAGCGCCATCAACGCGCCAATCACGCCCCACAGCGCGGCAATCGAATCGCCGATGGAAATTCCGGTGCGCACCGGCGGTCGATCCTCGAAACCGGTGATGTAGCGCAGGCCGCCCATGGATTCGCCGACTGCGCCGAACCCTGGTTGGTCCTTCATCGGCCCGGTCTGACCGAAACCAGAGAGGCGCACCATCACCAGTTTCGGGTTCAAGGCGTGCAGGGTCTCCCAGCTCAGGCCGAGCTTCTCCAATACGCCGGGTCGGAAATTCTCGATGAGGATATCGGCTTCAGCGAGCAGTTTTTTCAGGATTGCCAAACCCTCGGGGTGTTTGAGGTTCAGCGTTAGCGATTTCTTGTTGCGCGCCTGAACGAACCACCACAGCGAAGTGCCTTCGTACAACTTACGCCACTTGCGCAAGGGATCACCGCCGTCCGGCGATTCGATCTTGATCACTTCGGCGCCGAACTCGCCGCAAATGCGCGAGGCAAACGGCCCGGCAATCAACGTACCCAATTCAATGACTTTCACACCGCTGAGCGGCTTGTTGGCGAACGGCATACTGAATCCTGTAGGACAAGGTTATGCGGATACAGCGTTTTAACATAGCCGGCTGTCAGGCGCGCAAAGTTGATCGCCATCAATTCGATGATTGCCTACCGCATCGGTTAGACTTGCCGACTTTCCTCGTATCAAGAAGCCCGTTCATGGCCCAGCCGTCCACTACGTATAAATTCGAACTGAACCTCACCGACCTCGACCGCAGCGTCTACGAGAGCGTCAAGCAGACCATCGCCCGTCACCCTTCGGAGACCGAAGAGCGCATGACCGTGCGGCTGTTGGCCTACGCCCTCTGGTACAACGAGCAGTTGTCGTTTGGCCGTGGTCTGTCGGACGTGGATGAGCCGGCGCTGTGGGAAAAAAGCCTGGATGACCGTGTCCTGCACTGGATCGAAGTCGGCCAGCCAGACGCCGATCGTCTGACCTGGTGCTCACGCCGCACCGAACGTACCAGCCTGCTGGCCTACGGCAGCCTGCGCGTCTGGGAAACCAAGGTCATCCCGGCGATCAAGAACCTGAAAAACGTCAACATCGCTGCGGTCCCGCAAGAAGTGTTGGAAACCCTGGCCAAGGACATGCCTCGCGTCATCAAGTGGGACGTGATGATCAGCGAAGGGACGATCTTCGTCACCGACGACCGTGGTCAGCACGAAGTCCAGTTGCAATGGCTGCAAGGTGAGCGCGGCTGATCCTGCGCTTTCACCGAATTAATCCCACGTATTCAAGAGAAGCCTCCGTCACCCCATGCGTATCGAACCTCGCCAACTGCCTGCCACTCTGCCATTTCTCGGTGATCTGCCACCGCTGCTGACCCGTTTGTACGCGGCGCGGGGCGTGCAGTCCGAGGCGGAGCTGGACAAGAGCCTGGCGCGCTTGATTCCGTTCCAGCAACTCAAGGGCATTGATGCGGCAGTAGATCTGCTGGTGACGGCGCTGGAGCAACGTCAGCGCATCCTCATCGTCGGTGACTTTGACGCGGACGGCGCCACCGCCAGTACGGTCGGCATGCTCGGTCTGCGTCTGTTGGGTGCGGAGCACGTCGACTATCTGGTACCGAACCGCTTTGAGTACGGCTACGGTCTGACCCCGGAAATCGTCGAAGTCGCCATGACCCGCGAGCCGCAGTTGCTGATCACCGTCGACAACGGCATCTCCAGCGTCGAAGGCGTTGCCGCCGCGAAGCGCCATGGGCTCAAAGTACTGATCACCGATCACCACTTGCCTGGCGACGAACTGCCGGCGGCCGATGCGCTGGTCAATCCGAACCAACCGGGCTGCGAGTTTCCGAGCAAGGCGCTGGCCGGGGTCGGGGTTATTTTCTATGTGTTGATGGCGTTGCGTGCGCGCCTGCGCAGCCTCGGTTGGTACGAAAACAAACCGCAGCCGAACATCGGCGAGCTGCTTGATCTGGTGGCATTGGGCAGCGTGGCTGACGTGGTGCCGCTCGACGCCAACAATCGCATTCTGGTGCACCAAGGTCTTGAGCGGATTCGTGCCGGGCGCGCGCGGCCGGGGATCAAGGCGATTCTTGAAGTGGCAAAGCGTGACGCGGCGCGGATAACCTCCACGGATCTCGGCTTTATCGTCGGCCCGCGGCTCAATGCCGCCGGACGTCTGGATGACATGAGTCTGGGTATCGAATGCCTGCTCACCGCCGACGCCAATATGGCCCAGGAAATGGCCGCGCAACTGGACGGCATGAACCAGGATCGCAAATCCATCGAGCAGGGCATGCAGCGTGAAGCGCTGGCCCAGCTCAAGGATTTGCCCGTCGAGTCGATGCCGTACGGTTTGTGCCTGTTCGATCCGGAGTGGCACCAGGGCGTCATCGGGATCCTCGCCTCGCGCATGAAAGAGCGTTATTTCCGTCCGACCATTGCCTTCGCCGATGCTGGCGATGGGTTGCTCAAAGGCTCGGGGCGATCGGTGCAGGGCTTCCATATTCGTGATGCCTTGAGCGTGGTTGCGGCGCAACATCCGAACCTGATCGCCAAGTACGGTGGCCACGCGATGGCGGCCGGCCTGACCTTGCCGCAAGAGAATTTTCCGTTATTCGCCGAGGCATTTGACGCCGAAGTGCGTAGGCAACTTCGCGAAGAAGACCTCACCGGGCGTTTGCTCTCGGACGGTACGCTGGCGGTTGAAGAGTTTCACCTCGAACTGGCCCGCGCCCTGCGCCACGCCGGACCGTGGGGGCAGCACTTTCCGGAACCGCTGTTCCACGGCGTGTTCCAGTTGGTCGAGCAGCGCGTGGTTGGCGAGCGTCATTTGAAAGTGGTGCTGAAAAGCGAGTGCGGTTCGGTGAAACTCGACGGCATCGCGTTCGGCATCGACCGCGATATCTGGCCGAACCCGACCATCAAGTGGGTTGAACTGGCCTACAAACTCGACGTCAACGAGTTTCGGGGCAACGAGACCGTGCAACTGATGATTGCCCACATCGAACCGCGTTGACCCCATTCGCGAGCAGGCTCGCTCCCACAGGGAGATGCATTCCAACTGTGGGAGCGAGCCTGCTCGCGAAAGCGGTCTTTCATACACAGAATCACTCTGAACCCTCCCGCCCCCCCGGTTGTCGACTAGGCTCTAAGCACTGCTTGATTGGCCTTGTGACGTTTTGTCGAATTTTTTGCCCGCGGGGGCGGGTGCTGTACCTTTTCCTGTCACTCGTCGACTTTTCAAACAGAACCCTGGAGCCTGCCCACTGATTTGAGAGGTGCCCCATGAGTCTGCTGCTTGAACCCTTTACCCTGCGCCAACTGACCCTGCCCAATCGCATCGCCGTGTCGCCCATGTGCCAGTACTCCAGCGTCGATGGCCTGGCCAACGACTGGCATCTGGTGCATCTCGGCAGCCGCGCGGTGGGCGGCGCCGGCCTGGTCTTCACCGAAGCCACGGCGGTCACAGCCGACGGGCGGATCACCGCCGAAGACCTTGGTTTGTGGAACGACGAACAGATTGAACCGCTGCAGCGCATCACCCGTTTCATCACCGCCAATGGCGCGGTGGCCGGCATTCAACTGGCCCACGCCGGGCGCAAGGCCAGCACCCATCGGCCCTGGATCGGCAAGCATGGCAGCGTCAAACCGGACGATGGCGGCTGGACCCCGGTCGGGCCTTCCCCGATTGCCTTCGACCCGCAACACACACAACCCAAACAGCTTGATGATGGGCAGATCGCCGACGTGATACAGGCCTTTGTCGATGCCGCCAAGCGCGCATTGACGGCGGGGTTCAGTGTAGTTGAAGTCCACGCAGCTCATGGTTATCTGCTGCACCAGTTTCTTTCGCCATTGAGTAATCAACGGCGGGATCAATACGGCGGTTCATTTGAAAACCGGATTCGGCTGGTGTTGCAAGTGACCGAAGCGGTGCGCGCGGTCTGGCCGGAAGAGTTGCCGGTGTTTGTCCGCGTGTCGGCCACTGACTGGGTCGAGGACGGCTGGAACCCGGATGAAACCGTAGAGCTGGCGCGACGCCTGCATACACTTGGCGCGGACTTGATCGACGTTTCCTCTGGCGGCACGGCGGCCAACGCGGAGATTCCCGTTGGGCCGGGCTATCAGACGCGCTTCGCTGAACGCGTACGCAAGGAGTCAGGCATCGCCACCGGCACTGTGGGAATGATTACCGAGCCGGCGCAGGCCGAGCACATTTTGCGAACCTGTCAGGCCGACATCATCTTCCTCGCCCGTGAACTGCTGCGTGATCCGTACTGGCCGTTGCACGCCGACGATGATCTGGGCGGACGCCAAGCCGTGTGGCCGGCGCAGTATCAGCGCGCGACCCATCGAGACCAGCCGATTCATGAGTCTGATCTGCGTGATTGAGTGAACTGCTGAAATGCAAAAAGCCCCGGTCAGTGATGGCCGGGACTTGGTTTTTTTGTCTGCTGAATATTGTTTTGCCTGGCCCGCCTTCGCGAGCAGGCTCGCTCCCACATTGGTTCAATGCCGGTCATGACTTTTGTGGTCGGCCGAGATCAACTGTGGGAGCGAGCCTGCTCGCGAAGAGGCCCGCCCAAACGCTAGAGAACCCTCAAGGGTATTTGCGCTTGTCCGGCGCCGGCGGGAAGTACTGGTACAACCAGGTTTCACTCAGCGTGCGGTCATTGGTGCGGATGAACAAACGCAGCTCCACCGGTTCAACGCTGTCATTGGTCGGGTACCAGTCAAACAGGATCCGATAACCCTTGATGTCATCCAGCACCAGCACGCTGAAGTCCTGCACCTTGCCGTTCGAGCACGTCACCACCGGTTCGATCCCGGTGCCCTGCGGCAGGCGATCGAGGCCGCCACCGTTGAAGTCCACGGCAAAACGGCGTGCCCATACCGGCGGATAATGTTCGCCCGGCGCCCAGCCTTCGGTGAAGCCGCCCATACCGGAGCGTGTTGCATGCACCCGTGCCAGCGGCGTTCCCACCGGCGGCAGGGCGCTCCAGTACAACTTGTAGCCGTAGTTCAGCGAATCCCCGGCCGCGACCGGTTTTTTCGGTGTCCAGAACGCTACGATGTTATCGAGGGTTTCACCGGTTGTAGGAATTTCCAACAGATCGATAGAGCCTTCGCCCCACGCGGTTGTAGGTTCTACCCACAGGCTTGGGCGTTTGCTGTACCAGTCGACAGTGTCCTGATAGTTGGCGAATTCATGATCGGTCTGCACCAGACCGAAGCCCTTCGGATCGGTGTCGGCAAACGCGTTGAATTGCAGGGTGGCCGGGTTGTTCAACGGACGGCAGATCCACTCGCCATTGCCGCGCCACATCGCCAGACGATCCGAGTCGTGTATCTGCGGGTGAATGGTGTCGCACATGCGGCGCTCGTGGGTGCCGCAGCTGAACATGCTGGTCATCGGCGAGATGCCCAGTTGTTCGATGGCCGTGCGCGCGTTGATGTGTGCGTCGACCTCCATCACCACGCGCTCGGCCTGGCAATCGATGTCGAAGCGATACGCGCCAGTGGCACTCGGCGAATCGAGCAGGGCGTACACCACAAAACGCGTGGCGTTCTTGTCCGGCGTCTCGAACCAGAACTTGGTGAAGTCAGGGAATTCTTCGCGTTTCTTCGCGTAAGTATCGATCGCCAGACCGCGCGCCGAGAGGCCATATTGGCCAGTCGCATCTACCGCACGGAAATAGCTGGCGCCGAGGAACGACAACACGTCGTGGCGATCCAGTTCCGGTGCCTTGAACAGCTTGAACCCGGCAAAACCCAAGTCGCCCTTGAGCTGCTGGGTGTCGACCGAAGTGTTTTCATAGTTGAACAGCGCCGGGCGGAAATGCACCTCGCGGGCGGTGCGGGTCTTGGCGTCGACGCTGTACATGCGCACCGGCTGGCGGAAACCCATACCGACGTGGAAGAACTGCACGTCCAACTGACCCTTGTTCTCTTTCCACAACGAATGTTCGCCGTCGTAGCGGATCGCGTTGAAATTTTGCGGGGTCATGGTCGCCAGCGTCGGCGGCAGCACCTGTTTGGTGTCCTGATACGCGCTGCCGGCCAGTTGCTTGGCCTGACGCTTCAGCGCTTCGAAGTCGAAGGCCTGAGCCTCGCCATCGGCGGCGCCACCATTGGCAGCCCAGGCGCGGCTGGCCAGCAGGCCGGTAGCCGAAAGACCGGTGTAAGCCGCAATGGCCATGGACGCTTTGAGCAAATTCCTGCGGTGCATAAATACAACCTGTCGTGTGCAATCCCGCGCCCTTCCTGGCACGTGCTGGATCAGAAATAACGGTTCGGACATGCCTTGGCCAAACGCAACGGACTATAAACAGATGCCGGCTAGCTTAAACCGTTCGATTGTCGTGCAGAAATGATTGATTACAAGGCTCAGTGTGGCAATGAAACAAGACATGTCAGTATTTTTTCCGACAGTGCTTTCTGATTTACACGGCATATCTGCTTTTTTCGACTAATTACTCTAAATACCCCTTTTCAGCGCCGTTTAAATTTCTATTCTATGGACATGACCGGTCGCGAACCTTCAGACCGGCTGGGCACACGACGCTGCTGAAAGGGGCAGGGCGATGTGGTGGTTAAGCAGTTCTTTGACGTATTAGAGAAGGACATCGTCCATGGCAAAAATACAAGGTATCACCGACATGTTGGGCATCTTTCCCTGTCTCGGCAGCGGGCGCAGAAGGCGTAGGCTTAGCTCCGATGAGCTGAAACTGGTTGAGCGTTATCGGGAGCTTTCGGAGAGCGACCGCATCGCGATGCGGTATCTGGTGGATGCGATGAGGAGTGTTTCGCGGTTTTGAGTTGAACTGACGTAGGGGCGGACTGAGAAGTCCGCCCTTTTTATTGGCTCAGTTACAGCTTCCCAGCACCGGATAAGGCCGCTGGCCGTGCAGCAACTCCGGCACGTCACGCCATTTGACCCACGCCTGCTGCTGCCAGTGCAACAGCGGTACGGTGACGCCTGCCCAGTTCACCGAACTCAGGCTCGGGCAGTTCTCCACAGATATCGCGCCGGTTTCGCGCAACATCGGAATCACTTCATGGCTCAGCCATTGGCGCAGATTGCGGTTTTCCGGGACGAAGTGGTGGACGAGCAGGGCGTACAGACCGGACTCGCTGACCATTGCGCAATCGACGATTTCGCCATCCTTGCGCATGAGGACGTTGCGACGCTGATCGGGATCGAGTTTCAGGGTGAGGCGTTCGTTCAGCGGATAGCCCATTAGACGACCAAGATCCTGGACGCAGAACCAGGCTTCGTGGTCTTGCATGAACGCGTGGAGGAAGCGGTTGTGGCGGGTGAAGACGGTGGGGGTGAAGTGGGTCGACGATGAATTTTGGATTTGCGCAGACATGTAGTGACTTCCGATTTGAGTAGGAAAGTCGCCATCAACTCTTCGACAAGTTGGGTGGCGAACCGTGTGGCGTTCGAAGTCGGGATACTTCCAGTCAAACACGGAAAAGCCAGAAGGCCCGCGCCACACGGCCCGCCATAAAGCAAAACTGAAGCTGTGACAGCCACAGTTCAATGGAGGGCATGCAAGCACCGCGTTGACAGTTTCCGGCTTCGACCCCGGGTCGCTGAATGAACAGCGACGGGATAAAGCCTATCGGTCAGGCGCTTGCGGCGACAAGTCTACTCTTGCGACGCACGGCGTAGGAAACGGGGTTTTTTCAGGAAGGCTGCGTCTGTAGGAAAATGCCTGTTTTACTCTGTACTTAGCAAGCCCGCACCTGAGCCGCAGTTATGCTTAAAAGTCACTCGGGATCTAACCTTTGTAGGTTGAAATTTTAGCCAATCCGAAGATATAAATTGTGCACGTAGCGCCAGATTTTCGTATTGTCGGCGGATGAAGCCGATGGAAAGCAGCTACAGCCAAAAAGGATATGTGGGTCGATCTCGTCAGTTTTGGTTTCAAGTGGTGACAGAGTCGATGTTCTTTGACAGCAGTATCGTCAGGGTGACGATGCGTCATTCGATTGGCAGCTGCAGACATCGCGACGACTTAGAAATCGCCCCTTTAGGAGGGTAAGGGTTCAGTTTAGGGTTCGTAAAGTCGCTGAAGTATTTGCTTCTCGTCGCAAAGATGTTGGAGGGAGGTAAAAGCACTTTCCCGAACGTGCAGCATGATGCAATATGCAGATAAGAAAACTACCTGTTTGCAAAGGGATTGGCATATGTGGAAGTTTGTTTATGGCTCTGTAGTGTTAAGGTTTTTTGGGTCGATTTTTTATGCATGTTAATAGTGGTTTGGAACTCGCTAAGAAAGCCTTTGCGCGCTCTACAATGCAGGACATTTTTGAGCGTGGAGCAGCGAGTGAACTTCTGGCGGATATTGTGGATGTCTCGAGAAAAAACGGTCTTGGGTTTGAGAGAATATCTGATCTATACAGTATTTTTTTTGAGGTCATGAAGTCAGAGTATAGAAATGAATATGTTTTTAAGAATGCCTTGGCTCAGAAGATTGTTAAGGGGCGGCATAAGTATGTGGGAGCGACATTTATAAATGAGCTCAAGATTAGGTCTAGTGTGGCTGATACTGTAATAGTCAATGGGACCTCATCTGTTTATGAGATAAAAACTGAGTTTGATTCGTTTTTTAGGCTCGAATCGCAGTTGGAAACATATCGTCGTGTTTTTGATAAGATTTATGTCGTGGTCTCTCCTGATAAGGTTTCATCAGTTGTTAAGTATGTCGCTCCTGATGTTGGTATATTGAGTTTGTCAAAAAGATTTAAGTTGTCCGAGTTGCGCGAAGCGAAAAGCAATAAAGGGAACGTATGTCAAGATTATATTTTCTCTATTTTGAGGAAGGATGAGTATTGCAATATTATTTCTAAAAAATTTGGCGCTCTTCCAGCTGTAGCTCCAATTGATATTGCAGAAGCGTGTGCTGAGTTGTTTAGGAGAATTCCAGCAGTTGAAGCGCATGATTATATGGTCACGCAGTTACGTCTTCGGCGCTCTAAATATTATGATAAAGCGTTTTTGAGTAAAGTTCCGTCGCCTCTGCTCGCAGCAGTTATGTCTTCAAGTGTTAGTAAGCCTAAACTTATGAGGTTTGCTGAAGTAATGTTCTGAGAGTTAATGATAAACGACAAGGATGAAGTATGTATTTTCCGTATCTTAGAAGTAAGCAGTACGAGTTGCTGGCTTTAAGGGAGATTGTTTCTAAGTGGCACGGCTCGGGCATGGTTTTGCCTATAATTGAGCCTATCAGCAAGACTGATCGTGACCTGAAACTCTTTGCTAAGGCTTTGAGTAAGGTCGGTGCCAGATACATACTTATTGAAAACCCAAGTGTCGGCGCAAGGAAGGGTGAACAGAGGTATATCGAGTCGTTGATAGATAGTAATAAAGCGCTAAATTCTAAAATTGGAATTGCTTATATAGTTTTAAAGAGTACTAAGAAATCTGATGTAATGCTTTTTTCTGCACGTCATCCTGGCCATAGGCTGACTTTAGTGCATCGAGAGGTTTCTGATGATTTGGTGGAGATTTTGAAATTCTCCGCAGTTAAGGGCTTTGAGTACAATGTGGTTGTTAAGAGTAAAGCAGTTCCGCAGAGTGAGTTGAGTAAGTTCCAAGTTGATAACTTGGTTCTAGTTCAGGACGGTTTTTTAAAGAAGGCCAGAAATGCGGACTATCCTGCTGAGGAAAAATTTGAGAGCTTGTATACGGATTACTCTGATCTTGGGTATGTAGGCTTCGGTGATTTTAGTATTGTAGGAAATAATTTCTCGGATGGTGGTGGTGGAAAACTGTACACAGTGGCCATACATTTAACAATTGATCGGCAGCGGGAGATCTATACAAAGCATTTTTTGTCAGAAAAAAGGGATTATGAAGATAAGAGGGATACTTTGATAAAAGAAGCATTGCGAGAGACAGTGGCGTTTATCAAGTCCAATAAAAGATTGTTGGAGTTTTCTTTGGGATGTCAAGATTTTATAGATATATATGACTCTGGTAGCTCTACTAGTTTGGCTCTTCTGAAAAAATACTCGATGAAGCATCATACCGAGCTCATGATAAAATTGATTTCCTGACCCCTGCTTTTTAGAAAAGGCCTAGATAGTAGGCCTTCTCTATATGGGTTTTTTTGCCGTTATTTGATTGTGGAAACTATATCAGGTCATGTTGCCAAGTTTTCCCTAAAATCTCACATTTTTGCATTTCATTAGCGCAGTTTAGAAAAACTAGTTTTGCCACGCATCCCCAGCCGGCGCCTTCCCATGGTCATACGGCTTGGCAATCCACATGTACAACAAGCCCAACCCAATCACGATCGCGGTGCTCAACACCATCGCATAGTTCACGTACCACGCCGCATCCGGCGTACGCGGCCAGGCCATGTTGATGATCGCGCCAACGCCATACACCAGCGCGCCGATGTTCACCGGCCAGCCCCACGCGCCGAGGGTGAATTTGCCGCTGGGTTTCCAGCCTTTGCTGCGGGCGTACAGCGCGGCCAGCACGATCATCTGGAACGCGAGGTAGATGCCGATCGCGGCGAAACTGACGATGGTCGCGACGGCGTCTTGCAGGAAAAATCCGAGGGCGATGATCAGCGCCGGCAGGACGCCGGACACGAACAGCGCGGCAACCGGCACCTGAGTCGTAGGAGAAATCTTTTTCAGCAGCTGGCTGCCGATGACCATTTCATCGCGGGCGTAGGAGTAGAGCAGACGACTCGCTGCGGCCTGTAGGCTGATGACGCAGGAGATGAAGGAAATCATCACCACGCCCATCACCACTTTCGAGCCCACCGGGCCGAAGGCGTTGTTGAGGATGGTGGTGACCGGGTCTTTGTCGGTGCCGTTGATCACCGCTTGCATGTCCGGTACGGCGAGGATCAGCGCCAGGCAGGCGAACATCGCCGCGATGCCGCCGATGTAGATGGTCATGCGCATGGCTACCGGGATTTTTGCGCTCGGGTTCGGGGTTTCTTCGGCGACGTCGCCGCAGGCCTCGAAGCCGTAGTAGAGGAACATCCCCGCCAGCGAGGCGGTGAGGAATGCCGGCAGGTAGGAGCCGTCGACGCTGATGTCGAAGGTGTTGAACAGCACGCTCAGCGGCTGGTGACGTTCGAAGATCAGCAGGTACACGCCGACGATCACTGCGCCGACCAGTTCGCAAAGGAAGCCGAACATGGCGATGCGCGCCAGCACTTTGGTGCCGCTGAGGTTGACCAGCGTGGCGAACAAGGTCAGCACCAGGGCGATGACGATGTTGGTGTTGTTGCTCGGCTCAAATCCCAGCATCGCGGCCAGGTACGGGCCAGCGCCGACTGCGACGGCCGCGATGGTGACGCACAGGGCGATGGAGTAGATCCAGCCGACCATCCACGCCCATTTCTTGCCGACCAGTCGGCGCGCCCATGGGTAAACGCCGCCAGAAATCGGGAACTGCGAAACCACTTCGCCGAAGATCAGGCACACCAGCAACTGGCCGCAACCAACCAGCAAATAGGCCCAGAACATCGGCGGGCCGCCAGCGGCGAGGCACAGGCCGAACAGGGTATAAACCCCTACGACCGGTGACAGATAGGTGAAGCCCAGGGCGAAGTTTTCCCACAGGCTCATGCTGCGATTGAAGTTGGAGGTGTAGCCCAGTTTGCGCAGTTGTTCGGCATCGCTGTCGGCGACGGCGGCTGAGAGATCGGGTGATGCACTCATGTGTGTTTGCTCCGTGAAATCGGCAGATTTCGGATGGCCGAGGCCGTGGCGGGGCTTTGGGAGCGCCGCCCGGTTCGGTAGTTATTGTTTTGGTTTCGTTGAAGCCTGGTGGTGAGTCGCCAACATCGTCCGTGTGTCGTGGAAAAGATCGCAGCCTGTTAATGCTTGAACATCACATGCCGAACCGTGGTGTAGTCCTCCAGCCCATACATGGACATGTCCTTGCCGTAACCGGACAGTTTCTGACCGCCATGCGGCATTTCGCTGACCAGCATGAAGTGCGTGTTCACCCAGGTGCAGCCGTATTGCAACCGTGCCGACATCCGATGCGCGCGTCCTACGTCAGCTGTCCAAACGGAGGACGCCAGGCCGTAGTCCGAATCGTTGGCCCACTCCAGCGCCTGCGCTTCATCGGTGAACTTGGTCACCGACACCACCGGCCCGAACACTTCGCGGCGGACAATCTCGTCGTCCTGTTGCGCGTCAGCCAACACCGTCGGTTCAAAGAAGAAACCATTGCCGTCCACAGCCTTGCCACCCGTGATCAAGCGAATGTGCGGTTGCGCAACGGCACGTTCGACGAACGATGCGACACGATCACGATGCTGCGCAGTAATCAGCGGCCCCAGTTCGGTAGAAGGATCATCCTGCAAGCCGTACTTGATGCTGCTGACCGCCGCGCCAAGCTTCTCGACGAATTTTTCGTAAATGCCTTGCTGCGCGTAGATCCTGCACGCTGCCGTGCAGTCCTGCCCGGCGTTGTAGAAGCCGAATGTACGAATGCCTTCAACCGCTGCATCAATATCAGCATCGTCAAAGATGATCACCGGCGCCTTGCCGCCCAGTTCCATGTGCATGCGTTTGACGCTGTCGGCGGTGCTGGAAATGATGTTCGAACCGGTCGCGATTGAGCCGGTCAGCGAGACCATGCGCACTTTCGGATGAGTCACCAACGGGCTGCCAACGGTCGGCCCACGACCAAACACCAGATTGAGTACGCCGGCCGGGAAGATTTCCGACGCCAGTTCGGCCAGACGCAACGCAGTCAGCGGGGTTTGTTCCGACGGCTTGAGCACCACGGTATTACCGGCGGCCAGTGCCGGGGCGATTTTCCAGGCGACCATCATCAGTGGGTAGTTCCACGGCGCGATGGAGGCGATCACACCGACCGGGTCGCGGCGGATCATCGAGGTGTGGCCGGGCAGGTATTCGCCGCCGGCCGAACCGCTCATGCAACGGCTGGCGCCGGCGAAGAAACGGAACACGTCGGCAATCGCCGGGATCTCGTCGTTGAGCGCGGCGCTGTAGGGTTTGCCGCAGTTATCGGACTCGAGTTTGGCCAATTCTTCGCCGTGGGCTTCGATAGCGTCGGCGAGTTTTAGCAGCAGCAGGGAGCGGTCTTTCGGCGCGGTTTGCGACCACTCGGCGAAGGCGCTATCGGCTGCTCGCACGGCGGCATCGACCTGGGCTTCGCTGGCTTCGTTGATTTCCACCAGCACTTCGCCGAGCGCCGGGTTGAGCACCGGTTGGGCGGGGCCTTCGCCGTTGACCAATTGGCCGTTGATCAAGAGTTTGGTTTGCATGCTTTTGTCCTCTTCGAATCCATTGTTTTATCTGTGGAAACCGGATCCTGTGTAGGAGCTGCCGCAGGCTGCGATCTTTTGATCTTGATTTTCAAAAGCAACATCAACAGATCGCAGCCTTCGGCAGCTCCTACAGGGGGATTTCAATTATTTTCCGCCACTGCCGGCGACGCTTTCACCACCCCGAGTCAGGTAGTACGCGCCAAGGATCGGCAGCATGGTCACCATCATCACCAGCATGGCGACGACGTTGGTCACCGGCACATCCCGTGGGCGACTGAGCTGGTTGAGCAGCCACAGCGGCAACGTGCGTTCATGGCCTGCGGTAAATGTGGTGACGATGATTTCGTCGAACGACAGCGCAAACGCGAGCATGCCGCCGGCCAGCAACGCCGAGCCGAGACTGGGCAGCATGATGTAGCGGAAGGTCTGCCAGCCATCGGCGCCCAGGTCCATCGAAGCCTCGATCAGACTGTGCGAAGTGCGACGCAGGCGGGCGATGACGTTGTTGTAGACGATCACCACGCAGAAGGTCGCGTGGCCGACGATGATGGTGAACATTCCCGGCTCGATCCCCAGCGTCTTGAACGTCGCCAGCAACGCGATACCGGTGATGATCCCCGGCAGCGCGATCGGCAGGATCAGCATCAACGAAATGCCCTGTTTGCCGAAGAAATCCCGGCGGTACAAAGCCGCCGAGGCGAGCGTGCCGAGCACCATCGCGATCAATGTGGCAATGGCCGCGATTTGCAGCGACAGCTTGATCGATTCCAGAACGTCCGGCCGCGAAAACGCCACGCTGAACCAGTGCAACGTAAAGCCCTTCGGCGGAAAGCTGAACGCGGCCTCTTCGGTGTTGAAGGCGTAGAGGAAGATGATCAGGATCGGGAAGTGCAGAAACACCAACCCGCCCCAGGCTGCGATGCGCAGACCTATAGACGCATGTCCTTGTGATGAAGAGTCAGAGTGCATCGAAGGCCCCCAGTCGTTTGACGATGGACAGGTAGATGGCGATCAACACAATCGGCACCAGCGTAAACGCGGCGGCCATCGGCATGTTGCCAATCGCACCTTGCTGCGCATAAACCATGCTCCCTACAAAGTAGCCCGGTGGGCCGACCAGTTGCGGCACGATGAAGTCGCCCAATGTCAGCGAAAACGTGAAGATCGATCCGGCGGCAACCCCCGGAATCGACAGCGGCAAAATCACCTGCATAAATGTCTGACGCGGCTTGGCGCCAAGGTCGGCGGAGGCTTGCAACAGCGACGGCGGCAGACGTTCCAGCGAAGCCTGGATCGGCAGGATCATGAACGGCAGCCAGATGTAGACGAACACCATGAAACGCCCGAGATGCGAGGTCGACAAGGTGCTGCCACCGACGCCGGGAATCCCCAGAATGAACTGCAACACCGGCTCCAGCCCCAGGTGCTGAACGAACCACTGCGCCACGCCGCCCTTGGCCAGGAGCAACGTCCATGCGTAAGCCTTGACGATGTAACTGGCCCACATTGGCATCATCACCGCGATGTAGAAAAACGCCTTGGTCTTGCCCGTGGTGTAGCGCGCCATGTAGTAGGCAATCGGGAACGCCACAATGGCGCTGGCAATCGACACGACGATGGCCATGCTCAGCGTGCGCAGAATGATGTCGAAGTTCGATGGCTGAAACAGCGCGGCAAAATTCGCCAGGGTCAGGTCAGGGGTGACCGCCATAGTGAAGTCGTCGAAGGTGTAGAAACCTTGCCACAACAGCACCAGCAGCGAGCCAAGATAGATCGCGCCGAACCACAGCAGTGGCGGCACCAGCAGCATCGACAAATACAAATTCGGCTTGCGGTAGAGCAGGTTGGAAAACCTGCGCAGCGGCGGCGATTGAGTCATCGCGAGCGTGCTCATCTCAGACCCCGCTCGTCACGGTGTCGTGCAGCGGGATCATCGCCTCCCGCGCCCAGCGTGCGCTCAGGCGCTGGCCGGTCTGATGCTGTGCGCTGCTGTCGAGCCACTGGTTGTTGGCGTGGCTGATGCTCAGGGTCTGGCCGTTTTCCAGCGTCAGTTCATAGCGCGTGGCGCTGCCCTGATACTGGATGTCGTGGAGCAGACCGCTGACTTCGATTTCATGGCTGGCCAATGGGCCTTCAGCAAAGCGCACGTGCTCCGGACGGATTGAAAACGGCTGCGGATGACCACTGAGCTGGCGTGCCAGTTCGCCACGAATCACGTTCGAGGTGCCGACGAATTCGGCGACGAATGTGGTGGTGGGTTTCATGTACAGATTGCGCGGGGTATCGACCTGCTCGATGCGGCCCTTGTTGAACACGGCGACGCGGTCGGACATCGACAGCGCTTCGGTTTGATCGTGGGTGACGAAGATGAAAGTGATACCGAGCTGGCGTTGCAGTTTCTTCAGCTCGCTTTGCATTTGCTCGCGCAGCTTTAAATCGAGGGCGCCCAAAGGCTCATCGAGCAGCAGCACGCGGGGTCGATTGACCAAGGCGCGAGCGAGGGCGACACGCTGGCGCTGGCCGCCGGACAATTGCACCGGTTTACGTGCGCCGTAGCCGCCGAGGGCGACCATGTCCAAGGCCTCTTCTGCGCGTTTGTGGCGTTCGCTTTTGCCCACACCTTTGACTTTCAAGCCGTAGGCGACGTTGTCGAGCACGTTCATGTGCGGGAACAGCGCGTAATCCTGAAACACAGTGTTTACGTCACGTTGATACGGCGGCAAACCGGCCGCTTCGGCGCCGTGGATGCGGATCGAGCCGGCGCTCGGTTGTTCGAATCCGGCGATCAGGCGCAGGCACGTGGTTTTGCCCGAGCCGGAAGGGCCGAGCATGGAAAAGAACTCGCCGTCCTGGATATCGATGGAAACCCGGTCAACGGCTTTCACTTCGCCAAACTGCCGGGAAACGTTGGTGAACTGGACTGCAAGCGTCATGGTGCGGTGCTCCGGTAAAGCAGGCTTTCAAAGAATGATCAGGTGTTGCGTCGAAAAGATCGCAGCCTTCGGCAGCTCCTACAGGATGTGTGCCGGACGCTGAATTTTCGGTGCTCGCGGTCGGTGTAGGAGCTGCCGAAGGCTGCGATCTTTTGATCTTGAAGGGGCTTACCTACCGCCCATGATCGCTATGTAGTCCTGCGTCCAGCGGCTGTACGGCACAAACTTGCCGCCCTCAGCCTGTGGAGTTTTCCAGAAGGCGATCTTGTCGAACTGGTCGAAACCGTTGGTCTTGCAACCCTCGGCGCCGAGCAACTCACTGCCTTGGCAAGCCGCCGGCACGGCCGGTAACGAGCCGAACCACGCCGCCACGTCACCCTGGACTTTCGGTTGCAGCGACCAATCCATCCACTTGTACGCGCAGTTCGGGTGCTTGGCCTCGGCGTGCAGCATGGTGGTGTCGGCCCAGCCGGTAGCGCCTTCTTTCGGGATGGTCGACGCGATTGGCTGCTTCTCGTTGATCAGGCCGTTGACCTGATATGGCCAGGCGCTGGAGGCGACCACGCCTTCGTTTTTGAAGTCGCTCATCTGCACCGTGGTGTCGTGCCAGTAGCGGTGGATCAGCGGCTGCTGCGCGCGCAACAGATCGAGCACGGCTTTGTACTGTGCTTCGGTGAGTTGATACGGATCGCTGATACCTAATTCAGGCTTGGCGGACTTGAGATACAGCGCCGCATCGGCGATGTAGATTGGTCCGTCATACGCCTGCACACGGCCCTTGTTCGCTTTGCCGTCCGGCAGGTTCTGCGCGTCGAACAGCACATTCCAACTGGTCGGTGCGGTCTTGAATACGTTGGTGTTGTACATCAGCACGTTCGGCCCCCACTGGTACGGGGTGCCGTAAGTCTGATTGTTGACCACGTACCACGGCGCATCTTTCAGGCGTGGGTCGAGGGTTTTCCAGTTCGGGATCAACGCGGTGTTGATCGGTTGCACACGCTTGCCGACAATCAACCGCAGCGACGCATCGCCCGACGCGGTGACCAGGTCGTAACCGCCCTTGGCCATCAGGCTGACCATTTCGTCAGAGGTCGCGGCGGTTTTCACGTTGACCTTGCAGCCGGTTTCTTTCTCGAAACCGCTCACCCAGTCGTAGGCCTTGTCGCTCTCGCCACGTTCGATGTAGCCCGGCCAGGCGACGATATCCAGCTGACCTTCACCAGCGCCGACAGCCTTCAGCGGTTCTGCCGCTTGCAGGCTGGCGCTGGCCAGCAAGGCCGTGGTGATTGCACTGAACAGTGCGGTCTTGTGCACGAACATGGTTGAACCCTCTTCTTTAAATTATGGTCGGGGCAGTTGTGAACGCGGTGAAGCATGCCGTTGGCGGCTTGTTATTAGCGTAGTCAGAGATGCTGGCCGTGGCGGGCCATGATGTGCCGCACCACGCTGTAGTCCTGAAGCGAATCGCTGGATAAGTCTTTGCCATAACCTGAACGTTTCAGCCCGCCGTGGGGCATTTCGCTGACCAGCATGAAATGGCTGTTGATCCAGGTGCAGCCGTATTGCAGGCGGGCGGCGACTTGCATCGCCTTGTCCAGATTCTGCGTCCACACCGACGAGGCGAGGCCGTATTCGGAGTCGTTGGCCCAGTCCACGGCTTGGGCGAGTTCATCGAAACGGGTCACGGTCACCACCGGGCCGAACACTTCGCGCTGGACGATTTCATCGCTCTGCTTGCAACCGGCTAGCAGCGTTGGTTGGTAGTAGAAACCGGCGCCGGAATGCACCGCCGCGCCGGTCACCCGCTCGATGTGCGGCTGACCGAGGGCGCGTTCGACGAAACTGGCCACGCGGTCGCGCTGGCGGGTGCTGATCAGCGGGCCGATTTCGTTGTCGGCATCGCGCTTGCCAGCGAAGCGCAGACTGCTGACAGCGGCACCGAGTTCAGCGACCAATTTGTCGTGAATGCCGGCCTGGGCGTAGATCCGGCAAGCAGCGGTGCAATCCTGCCCAGCGTTGTAGTAACCGTAAGTGCGCACGCCTTCAACGACGGCTTGAATGTCCGCGTCGTTGCAGACGATTACCGGCGCCTTGCCGCCGAGTTCAAGGTGTGTGCGTTTCAGGGTTTTCGCCGCGGCCTGAAGGATTTTCTGCCCGGTGACGATATCGCCGGTCAGCGAGACCATGCGGATTTTCGGGTGACTGACCAAATGGCTGCCTACGCCTTCGCCACCGCCGCAGATGATGTTGATCACCCCACGCGGCAGGATTTCGGCGAGCGCAGGAGCCAGCGCGAGGATCGACAGCGGCGTGTGCTCGGAGGGCTTGAACACCAGTGTGTTGCCGGCGGCGAGGGCCGGGGCGATTTTCCACGCGGCCATCATGATCGGGTAGTTCCACGGTGCAATCGAAGCCACGACGCCAATCGGATCGCGGCGCACCATGCTGGTGTAACCCGGCAGGTATTCGCCGCTGAGCTGGCCGGTCTGGCAGCGCACGGCTCCGGCGAAGAAACGGAACACGTCGACGGTCGCAGTCAAATCGTCCTGACGGGCCAAATGCAGCGGCTTGCCGCAGTTCAGCGATTCGAGGCGGGCGAGGTGGTCGGCGTGTTTTTCGACCGCGTTGGCGATCTCCAGCAGCAGGTTGGAGCGTTGCTGCGGCGTGGTGCGCGACCATTCGGCAAAGGCACGGTGGGCGGCGAGGATGGCAGCTTCGACCTGCTCGGTGCTGGCCTCGGCGATGTGCGTGAGCACTTCACCGGTGGCCGGGTTGAGGATCGGCTCGACAAAGCCTTCGCCGGCGACCAGTTCACCGTCGATCAACAACGCGGTACACATCGGGGTCTGCGCGCCAGCCATTTTGCGAGTTCTCTTTTCTTGTATGGCCATTGGTGCTCCCTGTGTCACCGGGAGCCGACCGTCTTATAGATGTAGCAAGACTAGTGCGCGGCTCCGGGGGCGACAAATTCTAAATACTGAAGGTGGCATTCGATTAAATAGATGGCTTGCGTCCGCCGTGGGGTTGTTCGCGGGCCACGGTCAGAAATGGATCAACCAGCGCCGGCCGCGCGGTGCCACGACGCCAGGCTAGCCCGACATCGAGGGTCTGGTTGAGGTCAGCAATTGGCCGCGCTTCGATGATGTCGCCTTCCAGCGACCATGGGCGATACGTCATGTCCGGCTGGATCGACACGCCCAGACCCGCCGCTACAAGGCTTCGCACCGCTTCGGTTGAAGCGGTTCTCAGCGTGATCTTCGGTTGCAGTCCCGCACCGCGCCACAGGCGTTGAGCATTGCGATCCATCTCGTCGACGTTGAGTTGAATCAACGGTTCGCGGGCGACATCGGCGAGGTTGATGCTGTCATGCTCCAAAAGCGGATGCTGTGCTGGCAGCCACAAACGGTGTGGCGAATGGGTCAGAACCTCAGTCTGCAAGGCGTGGCGATCTTCGAGGTTGGAGAGGATCAACACGCCTACGTCGATCTCACCACTGACCAGCAGATGCTCGATGTAGGGGCGCTCGTCCTCCATCACCCGTATCTCGACATTGGGATAAGCACGCTGAAACCGAGTGACCAAATCCGCGAGGTAATAACCAGCGACAAGGCTGGTCACACCGATGATCAACTGCCCGGCAACCTGATCGGTGCTTTGTTGCAGGCTCCGTTTGGCGTTATCCACCGTCGCCAGAATCAGGTGCGCCTGGCGTAGGAATTGATGACCCTGATGCGTCAGCGTCATGCCCTTGGCGTGTCGGCTGAACAGGCTGACGCCGATTTCTTCTTCCAGTTGCTGGATCGCCAGGGTCAGGGTCGATTGGGAAATGAACGCCGTTTGCGCAGCAGCGGAGATCGAGCCGGTCTCGGCCACGGCGATGAAGTGACGGATCTGACGCAGGGTCATCATGAGAAGGGTACCCAGTGGGCAGTTTTTATAGATTGGCTGGAGTGTATATCTATTTTCACGAAGGGCAGTCCGATGCCGAGCAACATCTGGAAGCACACTCGTGAGCAGGGCAGGGGCACTTTCGAACTAGGCTGAGGGCCTTATAGATCCGGATAACCCCTGTTTGGAGGCGGAACATGAACACCCGTGGATTGCTCGATCAACTACTCAAATCCGGCCAGGATCTGTTGCAGAACAAGGCTGGCGGGTCGCAGAACAAATCGGCTGGCGGCGGGCTGGGCGGCTTGCTTGGTGGGTCTTCCGGCGGCAGTGGCCTCGGCGGTCTGCTGTCAGGTGCCGGCGGTGGCGCACTGGCGGCGGGCGCCATGGGTCTGCTGCTCGGCAATAAGAAAGTGCGCAACGTCGGCGGCAAAGTCGCCCTCTACGGCGGCCTCGCCGCACTCGGCGTGCTCGCATATAAAGCCTACGGCAACTACAACGCCCAAAAAGGCATTGCTCCGCAACGTGAACCGCAAACCCTGGATCGCCTGCCACCCGCGCAAGCCGAACAACACAGCCAGGCGATCCTCAAGGCACTCGTTGCGGCCGCCAAAGCTGACGGCCATATCGACGACCGCGAACGCCAACTGATCGAAGGCGAATTCACCAAACTCGACAACGATCAGGAGCTCCAGCACTGGCTGCATGCCGAACTCAACAAACCCCTTGACCCAACAGACGTTGCCCGCGCGGCAAGCACCCCGGAAATGGCGGCAGAGATGTACATCGCCAGTGTGATGCTGGTGGACGAGGAGAACTTCATGGTGAAGAGCTATCTGGATGAGTTGGCGCGGCAGTTGAAGCTGGAGCCGGGGTTGAAGGTGGAGTTGGAGAAGCAGGTGCGGTTGGCTGCAGTTTAATTATTCGAGCCTGCAAGGTTTTTGGGGGGGGCAGGCAGTCGGTTAACCCCCCCCCGATTGTTTTGCAGGTGTCCCGTCCTGAATAAGGTTTACACCTTCTGAACTGTTTTTCAGGAGGATGTAATGGAATCAGCAAAAAGGCGTAGTCAGCGCGACTACACGCTGACCTTTAAATTGTCGGTCGTCGATCAGGTTGAAAAAGGCGAGCTGAGTTATAAAGAGGCTCAGGAGCGCTACGGAATTCAAGGAAAAACGACCGTTCTGACATGGTTACGCAAGCACGGTCGTCAAGATTGGAGCCCAGGCAGATACATTGGCTAGCCGAGGATGGGGTCTATGCCCGACAAAAACCGACTATTGACGCCAGAGCAGCGCATCAAAGAGCTTGAAGAACAGCTGGCGCTGTCCAATCAGAAAGCGCAGTTTTTCGAGGCGGTCGTGGATGTCTTGAAAAATGACTACGGTCTCTCTGTTGTAAAAAAGCGTCCCGGCAAGTCCTCGCGCAAAAAAGAATCCAAAACCTGAGCGTCAGCGGGGCTTGCCAGTTCATGGGGATAAGCCGACAGGCTCACTACAAACGCAATCGAGCCGATGCTGCTCGTCTGATTCTGGATCAGAAAGTTGCCGATTTCGTTCAGCAAAAGCGCCTGCGGCAGCCGCGGTTGGGCACTAGAAAACTGTATTACCTGCTGCAATTTCAGCCGCTGCTTGAGCTGCAAGTGGGGCGGGATCGCCTGTTTTCGATTCTGCGGGAACGGCGTTTATTGGTAGCCCGCAAACGTGCGTATCACAAGACAACCGACAGCCATCATCGCTTTCGACGTCATCCGAACCTGCTCAAACCTGGGCCTGATCAGGTTGTTCCCAGCGGCCCGGAACAGGTCTGGGTTGCTGACATCACCTATCTGCCCACTCAGCAAGGCGTGGCCTATCTGAGCCTTGTGACGGATGCTTTTTCGCGAAAAATCGTGGGCTATCACGTCTATGAAAGCCTGCACACCGAGTCGGTCGCCCAGGCGCTGCGCCGGGCGGTGAAACACCGTCAAACCGTGCAGCCCCCTGGTTCATCACTCGGACAGAGGCAGCCAGTATTGCTCGGGAATGTACCAAGAACTGCACGCGAAACACGGCATCAGGTGTTCGATGACGGACGGCTATGACTGCTACCAAAATGCCTTGGCAGAGCGGGTCAATGGAATATTGAAGACAGAGCTTTTGCTCCAGCGCCCACAGGATTTAACGCAGGCGAAGAAGATGGTGAGCGAGTCGGTATCGATCTACAACCGCGAGCGTCCGCACCTATCGTTGAAATACAAAACGCCCGATGCGATGCATCGGGCGTTGGGGTGAAACAGGTGTAAACCTATTTCAGCACTAGACAGTGTTTTATGATTGTTCTGGCTGGGGAAATTTAACTTTAAAATAGTCTAGGAAGTTCTGGCCTTTTGCAAGGCACTTGCGAATTTCTAGGCTTTCCTCAATCAACTCTTGACTGGGCTTTCTATGCTCGGTAACTGGTAAAGGCTTTGACCAATCTAGAACCTCTTTCGGAAAACCCGCTTTTGGCCGTTTATTAACCCAGGCAGAAATATAGCAAGGCAACGTCCATCCACTGAAAAGCTGGATTGTTACAAAGCCCCACAGGTAGCGTATATAAGAGTGTTCTTTTCGGTAAGTTCGGCGACACAAGTGAAAAAATGCAACGCTACCTTCTTCGAGTTCATCCGATTGTTGTATTGGTAAAACAGATGGGCCTTCCTCCATATATGCACGTATGGCTTCCCATTCAGAGATAGCCGAACTCAAGTTGCCGCTAGAGACTGATGACCAAAGTATGTCGCCCGTGTTGTCGTCGAGCAGGCCGATCATAAGCTTGAGTTCTGGCATCACCGCATATTGAGTGATTAACTGCCCGGAGGTAACGCATGCGATGGTGTTCTCCCATGACACATATCTTGGCGCACTGCCTCTGCTCGGCACAAAGGCTACTTCCCTGCGCTCACGGTTAAAGCGGATGGGGGGTGGACGATGATTTGGCGAACTGATAGGTAGAAAACTATGCTGTATAATGCGGCAAGAGATAAAACAATCGTCCAAACTACTGGGCTTGTGAAGAACTCCCACCAGCTTGAAAGGAAAGGTTCAAAATGCCTTCTAAGCCAAGATAAGTATCCAGTTGCAAGAAACAGGAAGGTGATGAAATATATCACTACTCCGATTCCAACCCTTGACATAAATTCGAAGTTGCCTCGCCCTATTGCGAAGTCCAGATATGTGTTATTGGCTTCTCGATGAAGCTGGCGAGTGCTGAACGGAGGTAGTCCGGTAGGGATAGGTCGCGGTGATAGATAAATGAAATCGACACCGCCTTTTCTTTCAAAATCTCCGGCGTGCGGTAGTCTATTGTATTTGTCTTCAGACATGCAGGTTCTCCGGCTTGATCTCCGCCCACTTTAGCGGCGATCGTAGTTTTATTGAAGAGTTGCCTTTGATGGGCTCTTTGTTACCGGAAGATCGAAGCGATATAGCATAGAATAGATATTCGTCGTTGGCTTTCAATGGCGAGTTAGCAATGTCAGGTTGTACGCATAGACGTAGCCTCAGTTGAGCCTGCTCACCACACCAGTTTTCTGGTATGTGTAGTCTAACTTGAAGCGGGTTTATGTTTATAGGGCTCAAAGGGGACAGATTTATTTTCAATGCCTTTTTACTCAAGTATGGAAAATAGATCTGTCCCCTTTGTGTTCCGTCCCCTTTGTAGTCGATTTAAGCGTTGCTGAGCCTGATGTCCTATATGCTTCACCTGCTTTTTGATCTCCTCCGCGGAGTAATTTTTAGCTGAGAATGTCAAGATTTCGGGGGGCAAAGGATATACGTCTAATTTTTTGTTAACTTTGAATTTGTTATTTATGCGGCGTAGCGGAATTTTCGAAGTTTAGTTGAATTTTTCCTTCAGGTTTTCTAGTGTGGCATCCAATTTAAGTTGTCTTGCTTGTATGTTATTTTTACACCAATCAATAATTATGGTGGTTGCATCTTTAAATGGAAGCACGACGTGATCACCCATGAATTCAAATGCGATACCGTCTTTTAGGTATTCTGGAATATTTTCTTGGTCATCGTCTGTGCTAATGTAAATTCCAGACATTTCGATACCGAAACCTTGTGATTTGAGGAGGCTGTTTAGAGCATTCGGCAGAAAACTAGTATTTTTTAATGACGATGACTCCAAGAGGTCTAGAAGGCAGTTGTTAATTATGCTGCTTTGTTTGTTGCTCAGTTTTTGGATGCTCATGGCTTACTTCATTGTGGGGTGGAAGTTAGTGACAGTTGTTAATGTTTCATCTAGGTAGATTCTGAATGTTATTCCCTCGTGCGAAGCGCTGTATGCTCGGTTACCACTTGCTCGCGCTTGATGATATCCGGAGGCAGCCGCTTCTCTACCAGCATTGAACATCTTCTCACTTGGGATTACGTTTGGATCATAGACTGTTTTCGGGCTTCCAAACTCTTTAACTCCCACTGCCTGCCCCGTTCGATCTAACGAATCGCGGCCATATGTGATTTCAGATAGTCCAGGAGTCTTCGGATGTTGAGTTTCTGAAATTATATGGAGTTTGTTGTCCGTGGCGGCTTGAATGAAATCTTCTCGATTGTGAGCTCCTTTTATCCCGCTCTTCGGACTGTAACCATCCGCCTTTTCAAGGTGGCTTTTCGCATTATTACTAATAGGCACGCCCTTGTAATTCGTCGATCCCGGGCAATTATTCAAACCCAACGGATCCACCCACCCTGTAGGGTTAGGCACGTACTGGTAGTTATTCAACCCACCCGCAAGCTTGATCGGATCCGGCGTCAAAAAACGCCCAGTGCCTGGATTGTAGTAGCGGTGCCGGTTGTAATGTAACCCCGTCTCGGCATCGAAATACTGACCCTGGAAGCGCAGCGGATTGTCGATTTCGCTGACGTCCAGTGCAGCAAGGTTGCCGTAGGCGCGGTATTTGGCCGACCACATGATCTCGCCGCTGTAATCAGTGAGTTCCTGCAGCGTGCCGAGGTGGTCGAGTTGGTAGTAAAACGGCGTGGCCTTGCGCGGGCCTTCGCCATCGAGCATCGCAAGCGGGCGGAAGCTGCCGGGCTCGTAGATGTAGCTGCGATAGCGATTGTCGGCGCTTTCCGCGATCAATCGTTCGCCTTGCCACAGAAACTCGGTGGTGTGGCCGTCAACGGTTTTCTCGATTCGGCGGCCGAAGGCGTCGTACTTGTAGCTGGCGGTACTGCCGCCAGGCAGGCTGACGCCGATGAGGCGGTGCTGGCAGTCGTAGCGGTATTCGGTGACGAGTTTTTGGCCGGCGCCGCGACGTTCACGGATCAGGTTGCCATAAGCGTCATAGTCGTAATGGCGGTCACCCTGCATCAGCAGGCGGTTGCCTTTGACGTTCGCGAGGTTGGCTGTGCCTTCGTTGTTCTGGCCGAGTAGGTTGCCCGCCGGGTCGTGGGCGAAACTTTCCGGTGTGGCGCCTCGTACGCTGATCAGGATCCAGTGAGCGTACTGCCATCCGGCAGGTGGCAGTGGCTCAATTGGCCGACGCTGTCGTACTCATAACGCGTCGTGCCCCAGCTTTGGTGCTCCTTGATCAGCCGATCCTGAACGTCGTACTCGTAGGCAAGAAGCCAATTGCCGTCGTCCACGTTAACCAGGCGTCCCAGTGCGTCGTAGCTGTAGTGGATCTCTTCGCCGTCGGCGAGGGTTTTCTCAATAAGTCGGTCAGCGGCATTGCGTTGGTGCTGATAAACCTTGAGTTTTATTAAAAGTTATTTATTGTTTCAGGAAGTTCGGTGTATCTAATTTTTTTAACTTTTAGCGTTTCAAGTAGCGATGTGGTTTTGTTTAGGTTTTCTGCTGGTGTTATAAGTTGCAAGGTTGAGTGGGTATCGCTTTCTAAAAAACGAACAATGGTTACTTCTCTATCAGTTGTGATAAAGTTCAGAATGCTTTTTGAAGTGACTGCCTTGTCACCTTCACTCAACTGATCCCATAGGGTGTTTAAGTCAGTGTTGCTCTTTTTTAGAATTAGGAAGGTGTTTCTGTGTTGTGTTAGTTCGTCTGGTTTTAATTTGTTTTTGTTAGTAGTGATGGGGTCTAAGTAAGAGTATATTTTTGTTTTTATATTTTTCTTGATGATTCCATTGTCGCCTAGAGTACCTTCAATCTCCTTGCGTAGACGAATCTCTTGGATCTTTTGATCTTCCAGTGAGTAGCCAACAGTTCGCCACTTTATAGTTATAGGCCATTCCAATTCCAGTGAATGACTAATTTTTTCCCAAGTCGACCATATCTCCTGCAAAGACGCCGAAATAAGTGTGAAGCTCACAAAATCAGGAGAATATATGTGCTCGGGTTGCTCGCAAAGCTTGATGCCTGAGTCGCAGATGTAAAATATGCTCATGGTTATTCTTTTTTGAAGTATGTATGTGAATTTTCACCCTCTTTCAGGGATGCCTTCGTGCCGGTAGTTTTCGTTACCTCGGTATTAAAATGAGGTCCTTCATTTCCTTTTACATGTCCCAGTGAATGTTCTCTAATCGTGACAATTTGACCGTTGTTCAGGCGGAATTCATACACGCGACTCATAACGCGGCCGGGCTGGTCAGTAAGTACTTCTTTATATGACCTTGATGGCTGCTGCGATAGTGGAACTCCTCCGACCTTTTTAGCCTGCCTGAATGCTGTCCTTCTCGTCAGAGTGGTGTCATGGCCTATTGGCGGCTCAACCTCACCTGTTTCTACTTTTGAGTCGCTTGTGTCATCTGCCTTTTTTCTGATTCCGGTTTTCGATTTTCCGGGACACTTAGTGCTCAACCCCAACGGATCCACCCACCCCGTAGGGTTAGGCACGTACTGGTAGTTGTTCAATCCACCCGCAAGCTTAATCGGATCAGGCGTCAAAAACCGTCCAGTGCCCGGATTGTAGTAGCGGTGCCGGTTGTAATGTAACCCCGTCTCGGCATCGAAATACTGGCCCTGGAAGCGCAGCGGATTGTCGATTTCGCTGACGTCTAGTGCCGCAAGGTTTCCGTAGGCCCGATATTTCGCCGACCACATGATCTCGCCGCTGTAATCAGTGAGTTCCTGCGGCGTGCCGAGGTGGTCGAGTTGGTAGTAAAACGGCGTGGCCTTGCGCGGGCCTTCGCCATCGAGCATCGCAAGCGGGCGGAAGCTGCCGGGCTCGTAGATGTAGCTGCGATAGCGATTGTCTGCGCTTTCCGCGATCAATCGTTCGCCTTGCCACAGAAATTCGGTGGTATGGCCGTCTACGGTTTTTTCGATTCGGCGGCCGAAGGCGTCGTACTTGTAGCTGGCGGTACTGCCGCCGGGCAGGCTGACGCCGATGAGGCGGTGCTGGCAGTCGTAGCGGTATTCGGTGACGAGTTTTTGGCCGGCGCCGCGACGTTCACGGATCAGGTTGCCAAAAGCGTCATAGTCGTAATGGCGGTCACCCTGCATCAGCAGGCGGTTGCCTTTGACGTTGGCGAGGTTGGCTGTGCCTTCGTTGTTCTGGCCGAGTAGGTTGCCCGCTGGGTCGTGGGCGAAGCTTTCTGGTGTGGCGCCGCGAACGCTGATCAGCCGATCCAATGGATCGTAGTGATAGCTGCGGTTGCCTTTACGACTGTCGTCAATGCCGGCCAGGTTGCCGTTGGCATCGTAGTTGTAGCGGCGATGGAACAGGTTTTTGTCCCGCTGGCCTGCGCTGTGCGCTTGCAGTCGGCCCTGTTCGTCGTACTGATATTGGCTGAGCAGCAGGCCTTGCTGGCGTTGCTGTTCGCGACCGGCGCTGAACTGGTGAGAGGTCAGGCGTGAACCGTTAAGGTCGATGCTACTCAGACGTCCGCCTGACACGTGACGGTAATCGAGCGTACTGCCATCCGGTAGGCGGCAGTGGCTCAATTGGCCGACGCTATCGTATTCATAACGCGTCGTACCCCAGCCTTGGTGCTCGGTGATCAACCGGTCCTGCACGTCATATTCGTAAGCAAGCGGCCAGTGACCGTCGTCGACGTTGACCAGGCGACCTAGGGCGTCGTAGCTGTAGTGGATTTCCTCGCCGTCGGGCAGGGTCTTCACCAGCAGGCGACCAGAGGCATCGCGCTGGTACTCGCTGATCAGTTCGCTGCCGTCGTCGCCGAACTCGGTTTTCTTCAGCAGTTGACCGTTGAGGTCGTACTCGTAGGCGGTGCGGCGACCGTCGAAACCGGTTTCCTGCTGGATCAGTCCGTTCGAGTAGTAGTCGAGCTGATAGCGCTCGCCGCGCTCGTTCTCAATCTCGGTGAGGTTGAGTTGTGAGTTCTCGTAGCGGTAGCGCAGTTGGCTGCCGTCCGGATTGATGCGGCGGCTGACCAGGTGCAGGTTGTCGGCGTACTCGTAGCGAGTGATGCGTCCGAGTTCGTCGCGTTCGGCGGTGACCCGGCCATACGGGTTATAGGTGAAAGCACGGGTGGCGCCGCCGGGCAGGGTGACTTGGGTCAGACGATCAGCAGCGTCCCATTGGTAATGAGTGATGGCGCCGAATTCGTCCTGCCGGGTGATTTGCCGGCCGAGTGCATCGTAGCGGTATTTGCGCTGACCACCGTCCGGCAGACGTTCTTCGAGCAATTGACCAAGGTTGTTCCAACCCAGTTGGTGGCGGCTGCCGTCGGGGTGACGGATTTCCAGCAGTCGGCCCTGACGGTCATAGCTGTAGTAGGTTTCGGTGCCGTCCGGGTCGGTTTGTTGGGTGATGTCGCCCTGACGGTTGCGCTCATATTTTTCCAGCGCGCCTTGCCACGATGTTTGCGGAAGCTACTTTTTCTACGGAATCCGCCTTACACCACATATCGAGTCAAGAAGGTACTGAACTCCTCCGAAATATTACTTTTGTCCATCTAAATAGAGAAAATCTGCCAATTTCTTATGGTTGGTTTTTTGCTATTTCAGTTGGTAGCTGAATTTCTCATCCAATCCAAAGCTTTCATCTTGATTTTTTACTCGGTCAAGAATGATTAATATTTTTCTATATGAATCGCCCATTCGTTCTTCTGAATGTTTTGAGTTTGTCCAAATTAATTCGATTGGGCGTTCTACGTCGGTGCTGAGCAGGTCCCAAAGAGCATTGAGATTGTGACCGTAGTATTGGGTGACGGAAAAAGCAGATGCTATTCGCCTATGGAATGCTTGCTCGGATGAGATGGTTAATCCATCAATTTCAATTATCTTTTTAATTTACTTCCACTTTCCAATAGGGGTAACAGTTTCGTGGTGATCGCTAGTGATGTAGGGCAGTCCGTCATCTGAGCATTATTTAGGCTGCAAACCACGTTTGAAGCGCTGAAAACGTGGTCCCCTCCCGGTGTCTGCCGGTTACCTAAATTTCGTTGTGTTTATTGGGTGATATCACTGGTATGAACGCAGTCATGATCATCCATATAGATTAGGACGTTGAAATTTTCGTCGGCTATCCAGAATGGGAACCCCGTTGTTTCGGAAAATAGCGTTTTAAGATCCGCAGAGGCTTCTAGTTTCCAAGCGTGAATCTTACTGTCTTGAACTATTAGGAACGGGTTTTCAAAGTTTTCGAGCGTGTCGACTTTTTTCCAAAATTCTGGATCGTGTTTTTTTTGAGTTTTCCTCAAATGGTAAGGGTCGAGACCCTTTGTTTCAGGAGAAAAAAATAATGTTGTTAGCTTGGTGATCAATTTAGATAGTTCATCGTCGCGTAGTTTTTCATGCGCTAAGGACTGCTCTGCTAATGTTGAATCGATTTCTTTTTCTAGGTAGTTCATTGAGGGTCTCCAATTCTCGCGCGTGATACGGGCACGGATTCTAACAAAATATGTCCTCTAACAGCCCCTCCTACAACCCGTTTACCAGGCGTTTGGTAACCAATATGAGAAAGAAAAGGTGGCAGATTTATTTTCAGTTTGTAGAAAATAAATCTGTCCCCTTTTTGATCATTCTTCATGTGTGATTATATCTGCAATGCCAAAAGGTGTTCTGTTTCCTGTTGTTCTTAGAGTGGGAGATATTTCAGGGTTTCCAGAATTCAATTCCCTCCATGTGGCGCTCTATATCATCCATGTCATCATCGCCAAGTGTTGAATCAAAATTCTTGCTGATGATTTTTCTTACCTTGGCAAGACGTTGAGTAACCTTTTCATTATCAATGAAATCGGTAGTTGCTTTTTGATACTCTTCCACGGGTTTGTCCGAGTAATAGCTGCCCATTTTGTGAAGTGAGATTAGAATGAACTCGATGTCTGCCAGAATGTCGAGGGCATCTTCTCCGTTAAGTACTATTTTTTGATTTTTTTCTAACATTATTTCCTCCGGTTGAATGTTGGGTTTTCAAGCGTTACGTTTCCTTTGATCGTAAGCTCCATTGTGCCGTACCTAGGGTTTTTCACCCATTCAAGTTGAGAGTCTGGTACGTCTGTTTCAATGTAGTCTCTGCCGCGTCCTCTTCCAATTTGATATCTATCTTCTGCGTCGAGTTGGCTCAATGGTTTTTTATTGGCAGGTTCCACATAGACACGATTGTTATCCTGAGCTTGAATTACACCATCACTTTCTATGCCAGTTGAGCCCTTTCTGTTGGTGTAGTGCCGGACGCGAGTTGTGCTTTCTCCCCTGGGGGCGGGAGCAGGTGCTGTAGGTGCGCCTTCATTGACTTTTGCCTTTTCTGTAGGGTTGCCAACATTACCCGTGGATTTTGTTTTTTTCTTTGGACACTCACTATTCAATCCCAGGGGATCCACCCACCCCGTAGGATTAGGCACGTACTGGTAGTTATTCAACCCACCCGCAAGCTTAATCGGATCCGGCGTCAAGAATCGTCCAGTGGCGGGATTGTAGTAGCGGTGCCGGTTGTAATGTAACCCTGTCTCGGCATCGAAATACTGACCTTGGAAGCGCAGCGGGTTGTCGATCTCGGCAACATCCAACGCGGCGAGATTACCGTACGCTCGGTACTTCGCCGACCACATGATCTCACCGCTGTAGTCGGTGAGTTCCTGCGGCGTGCCCAAGTGGTCGAGTTGGTAGTAAAACGGCGTGGCCTTGCGTGGGCCTTCGCCATCGAGCATCGCAAGCGGGCGGAAGCTGCTGGGCTCGTAAATGTAGCTGCGATAGCGATTGTCGGCGCTTTCCGCGATCAATCGTTCGCCTTGCCACAGAAATTCGGTGGTATGGCCGTCTATGGTTTTTTCGATCCGACGGCCGAAGGCGTCGTACTTGTAGCTGGCGGTGCTGCCGCCGGGCAGACTGACACCGATTAGGCGGTGTTGGCAGTCGTAGGTGTATTCGGTGACGAGTTTCTGTGCAGAACCGCGACGTTCGCGGATCAGGTTGCCGTAGGCGTCGTAGTCGTAGTGGCGGTCGCCCTGCATGAGCAGGCGGTTGCCTTTGACATTTGCGAGGTTCGCTGTGCCTTCGTTGCTTTGGCCAAGCAGGTTACCTGCCGGGTCGTGGGCGAAGCTTTCCGGGGTGGCGCCGCGTACGCTGATCAGGCGATCCAGTGGATCGTAGTGATAGCTGCGGTTGCCCTTGCGGCTGTCGTCTATGCCGGAGAGGTTGCCGTTGGCGTCGTAATTGTAACGACGCTGGAACAGATTTTTGTCTCGCTGGCCTGCGCTGTGCGCTTGCAGTCGGCCTTGTTCGTCGTACTGATATTGGCTGAGCAGCAGGCCTTGCTGGCGCTGTTGTTCGTGACCGGCACTGAACTGGTGGCTTGTCAGGCGTGAGCCGTTGAGGTCGATGCTGCTCAGTCGTCCGCCGGACAAATGGCGGTAGTCGAGTTTACTGCCATCCGGGAGGCGGCAATGGCTTAGCTGGCCGACGCTGTCGTACTCGTAGCGCAGGGTGCCCCAGCCTTGGTGTTCTTCGATGAGGCGATCTTGCAGGTCGTATTTGTAGGCGAGCGGCCAGTGGCCGTCGTCGACGTTGACCAGACGACCGAGTGCGTCGTAGCTGTAATGGATCTGCTCACCATCGGCGAGGGTTTTCACCATCAGTCGGCCAGCGGCGTCGCGTTGATACTCGGTAACGAGTTCACTGCCGTCATCACCAAATTCGGTTTTCTTCAGCAACTGGCCGTTGAGATCGTACTCGTAAGCAGTGCGGCGACCGTCGAAGCCGGTTTCCTGCTGAATCAGGCCATTGGCGTAGTAATCGAGGTGGTAGTGTTCGCCGCGCTCGTTTTCGATTTCAGTGAGCAGCAGACGCGAGTTGTCGTAGCGATAGCGCAATTGGCTGCCATCGGGGTTGATGCGACGACTGACCAGATGCAGGTTGTCCGCATACTCATATCGCGTGATGCGGCCGAGTTCATCGCGCTCGGCAGTGACATTGCCGTAAGCGTTATAGGTAAACGCACGGGTTGCGCCGCCCGGCAGTGTGACTTGCGCAAGGCGATTGGCGGCATCCCATTGGTACTGCGTGATGGCGCCGGATTCTTCTTGCCGGGTGATCTGCCGACCCAAAGCATCGTAACGATACTTGCGTTGGCCGCCATCGGGCAGGCGTTCTTCCAGCAACTGGCCGAGGTTGTTCCAGCCGAGCTGATGGCGGCTGCCGTCCGGGTGTCGAATTTCCAGCAGACGCCCTTGGCGGTCATAGCTGTAGAGCGTGGCATTGCCGTCCGGATCAATTTGCTGGGTGATATCACCCTGACGGTTGCGTTGATATTTCCAACTGGCCTTGCCGCGATGCACATCGCTGACGAAACCGTTGATGTATTCATACGTGGTGGCTTCGTCTTCCGGCGGGATGACGGCGGTCATCAAGCCGTTGTCGTCGTAGCGGTATTCGGTGACGGCGCCCAACGGATCCTTTTCTGCGATCAATTGGCCTTTGTCGTTGTAGGCTTTGAGGTGTTCGGCGCCGTCCGGATCGATCTTACTGACCAGTCGTGCCTTGTCGTCGTGGGTGTAGACCTCTTCGCTGCCATCGGCGTTGGTGACAGTCACGCTGCCTTTGTCATCCCAGGCGTATTGCGCTTCCATCTGCGAGAAGTTGGCCCAGTGACGGGTGCAGCGAGACAGCTTTCCTTCGTTTTCCCACTCCCAGTAGAACGCCGCACCACCCGCCAGTTGCCGCTCGAGAATGACGTGCTGCTCGTTGTAGCGATAGTGTTCGGCTTCACCGGCGGCATTCTTCGCCTCGATCAGACGATGCTGGGCGTCATAGCTGTAGGTAACCAGCGTCTGCACAGTGTTCCAGGTGTCTTCAAGATTGTCCGCAGGCAGAAACTGCTGATAGTCGACCGCGATGATGTGTTTGCGGCCGTAGCGCAGAAGCAGAGCACGGCCGGCACCGTTGTCGAGACGTTTGATACGGCCGTGAATGTCCCGTGTGACGTGCAGTCGATTGCCATAGCTGTCGCTGATGGCGATCAGAGTTGCGCCTTTGCTGTTGAAGCGGAAATGGTAGAACGAGGGTCGTTTTCCTGCTTGGGCCAGGACCAGTTCGGAGGGATCATCACCGAGAAAAATGGCTGCCTTTGAAAGACTGTTGGTGATTGCCGGACGTTGTTCGCTTGGCAGCGGGAAGGGGGTGGAGCGGTTTTCGTGGTCGGTCCAAACGACTTCGTCGCCGTTGATTTCGAGGCGATGGGCCAGCGCATGGCTCCAGCCATAACCCAGGCCACAGTCGATTTCCAAGGCGCTGGTTCTGTATAGGCGGGTCCACTCAAACGGCAGCAGACCATCCAGTTGACCATCGGTCAGCGTCAGCAACTCTTCACCGGTAACCATCGAAACCGGGCATCCGTTAGTGCAGGTATCGGAGGCAGGCTCTGCGCTCTTGTCAGCGGGATTCTTCGCCTGCTTTGAAGCATCGTCAGCTATTTTGCCGTCAGCGAGTTTTGCGTTTTTCTTTCCGTCAAACCGCAACTCAGAAATCCCGTTCCTGACCTTCGCCGTCACACCCCTCGCCGCAACAGCGGTGTACTTCGCGACGTACTCCATAAAGCCATTGATGATCTTGAACAGCGACTTCACAAAACCAATGACGGCGTTGAGTACAAGCTCACCGTACTTCTTCAGGCGGGCGGCGAGGTAGATAACCCCGGTGCCTTCAGCCGCGATGGTCAGTACCACGCCAATCACGATGTCGATGGCGATACCGACAACCATGGCCGTGGTCGTTTTCGCGATGTCGCCAGCCATCTTCATTGGCGGCAAGCCTGCGAGCCAGATCACGGCGCTACGTACCAGCAAAAACAACGCGGCTTCGTCACTGGCCAGCAACATGGCCTTTTTCATGACGTCCGGCGAGCTTTTGGCAACTTTGATCAGTTCATCTGCGCCAGCCCCGAGGTCCTTCGCAAACTTCTTTGGATCTTGCAGGATATCGAGCACTTGATTGATGCCATCCCACACACCCTTGATGGCCTCCCAGCCACCTTCAAGAATGCCAGTGCCAATCGCCATCGCGGTGCCCGAGGTGGAAACGTTCGACCATTGCGGCTTGAAACCGGCCCACTCCTTGCGCAGGAAGCCCTCCAAATCTGCGGTCACGCCACTGTAGGAGCTGAAGAGGGCGTCGATCTGCGTCGGAGTCACTTCATTGTGAACGCGGATCTTGTAGAACTTTCCGGGAATGCCTCCCGTCCAGGCAGCCTTGCCCTGTGCGTCGAGTTTGACCTTGCTGACTGCACCACCTTCCACAGCAACAATCTCGACTTCGATATTGCCTACTGGAATGTCGTAAACCGATTCGAATTTGCTTTCGATCAGCAACGGGCCTTTCAACGGGCATTGGGCCACGTTGGAAGTGAAGTTGCCGTCGGTCATGCTCACCGCTTTGCTGGTGTCGCCAACCTTGATCACTCGCTCCATGCCCAGCAGGGAGGGCAGGTCAGCGGCTCGACTAGCCTTGTCGGCGGCTCTCGCGTACCAGGTTTTGGTTTGTTCCTGATACAGCTTCAGACTGTCCTTGAAGGTGCTCAGTTGGTTGTCAACAAAGGCAACGCGATCCATCAGCCTTGCTCCAGAATCAGGTGATTTAACAGTGCTTCTTTAAGGTTTTTCGGTGCATTCGGGCGGCGCACGAAACGGCTGACTTTCAGTTTCAGGTTGTTTTCGGGCCAGGCGTTGTAGATGTCCGGACGCTCTTCTTCCAGCCACTGCATCAGGTTGCCGATCAGCGTCGTAGCATTTTCCTTGGCCAAGCTATCCAGCAACGGCTTCGGCACCTCCCACCACGGCCAATCCTTCACCTTCGGCTGCGCCCTCGGCCCAACCTCAAGGCCCTTGCCATTAATCAGATACCGCTCAAACATCGGCATCACTTCCCCTGCCTTGTCCCCCAGTCCATGCAGAATCGGGTAGATATGCCGCCCATCCCAGAAGCGGAAAAACA
>NZ_JBIUWI010000053.1:0-4014 GCF_044743385.1 Pseudomonas sp. NPDC087639
GTAACTCATTGAATCTCAAGGAGTTTTCCGTTTCGACTGCGCCGGAAGTGGGGCGAATTATAGACTTCCAGAATCTGCCGTCAACACCTATTTTCGCTTTTCTTTCAATCACTTGCAGACCGGTTAAAAAACACCCAAATTCTTCTCTATATAGGAAGCAAACGGTATTCCTTCTATATAGAAGGAATCGTCAGACCACTCCTCCCTCCTTCAACGCGGCAACCGCACCCGCGCCCAAGCCCAGTACCCGCTGCAAAACCTCCAGCGTGTGCTCGCCCAATAAAGGAGGCGCCCGGTGATACTCGACCGGCGTCTCAGACAGCCGGATAGGGCTGGCCACCTGAGGCACCATCCCCGCCAACGCATGCGGCAACTCAATCGCCAACCCACGCGCCTTCACTTGCGGATCCTCGAACACCTGGGACAGATCATTGATCGGTCCACACGGCACACCAGCCTGCTCCAACTGGGCCACCCATTCAGCCGTGGTCTTGAACACCGTCGCCTGCCGGATGAGGGGAATCAACACCGCCCGGTTCGCCACCCTCAGCTTATTAGTAGTGAAACGCGGATCATCGGCCCACTGTGGCTGCCCCGCCACTTCAGCGAACTTGCGGAATTGCCCGTCATTACCCACGGTCAGAATGAAATCACCATCAGCCGTCGGGAAGTCCTGATAAGGCACGATGTTGGGATGTGCGTTACCAAGACGCTTGGGCGCATTGCCCGTAGTCAGGTAGTTCATCGCCTGGTTAGCCAGACACGCGACCTGCACATCCAGCAACGCCATATCAATGTGCTGGCCACCGCCATCGTGGTCGCGATGAGCCAGTGCCGCGAGGATCGCCACCGCTGAATAAAGACCGGTCAGAATATCCGTCAGCGCCACACCGACCTTCACCGGCCCGGCGCCCTCATCACCCTCAGGCCGACCGGTCAGACTCATCAGCCCGCCCAGCCCCTGGATCATGAAGTCATAGCCCGCGCGCTTGGCGTAAGGCCCGGTCTGACCAAACCCCGTGATCGAGCAATAAATCAGATCCGGATTGATCGCCTTCAGCGATTCATAATCCAATCCATAAGCCGCCAGTCCACCCACCTTGAAGTTCTCGATCAGGATGTCGGACTTGGCCGCCAGCTCCCGCACAAGCTTCTGCCCTTCCGGGCGGGTGAAGTCGATGGTCACCGATTGCTTGTTGCGGTTGGCCGACAGGTAGTAAGCCGCTTCTGACGTGTTCTCGCCATAAGCATCTTTGAGGAACGGCGGCCCCCAGGCGCGCGTGTCGTCACCATTGCCCGGGCGCTCGACCTTGATCACTTCGGCGCCAAGGTCGGCGAGGATCTGCCCGGCCCACGGCCCGGCCAATACTCGCGATAAATCCAGTACCCGCAGATGCGACAGCGCGCCCATGGTCGCTCTCCTATTAATAGAACGCCTGCAGACCGGTTTGCGCACGCCCCAGGATCAACGCGTGAACGTCGTGGGTCCCTTCATAGGTATTCACCACTTCCAGGTTAACCAGATGACGGGCCACGCCGAACTCATCGGAGATACCGTTGCCGCCCAACATGTCGCGCGCCATACGGGCGATATCGAGCGACTTGCCGCACGAGTTGCGCTTCATGATCGAAGTGATTTCCACGGCAGCCGTGCCTTCATCCTTCATGCGACCCAGACGCAGGCAGCCTTGCAGCGCCAGAGTGATCTCGGTCTGCATGTCGGCCAGCTTCTTCTGGATCAACTGAGTGGCGGCCAATGGGCGACCAAACTGGTGGCGATCCAGGGTGTATTGGCGGGCGGTGTGCCAGCAGAACTCAGCAGCACCCAGTGCGCCCCAGGAAATGCCGTAACGCGCGGAGTTGAGGCAAGTGAATGGTCCTTTCAGACCGCGCACGTCCGGGAAGATGTTTTCTTCCGGTACGAATACGTTGTCCATCACGATCTCACCGGTGATCGAAGCACGCAGGCCGACCTTGCCGTGAATCGCCGGCGCGCTCAGCCCCTTCCAGCCCTTCTCCAGCACGAAGCCTCGAATGTCGCCGGCATCGTCCTTGGCCCACACCACGAACACATCAGCGATCGGGCTGTTGGTGATCCACATTTTCGCGCCGGTCAGGCTGTAGCCACCGTCGACCTTGCGTGCGCGAGTAATCATCGCTCCCGGGTCAGAACCGTGGTTAGGCTCGGTCAGTCCGAAGCAACCGATCCATTCGCCGGACGCCAGTTTTGGCAGGTATTTCTGTTTCTGGGCTTCGGTGCCGAATTCGTTGATCGGCACCATCACCAACGAGGACTGCACGCTCATCATCGAGCGATAGCCGGAATCGACACGCTCCACTTCACGGGCAATCAAGCCGTAGCTGACATAGTTGAGGCCGCTGCCACCGTATTGCTCAGGGATGGTTGCACCCAACAGGCCGACTTCGCCCATCTCACGGAAGATCGCCGGGTCAGTCTTCTCATGGCGGAAGGCTTCGAGGACACGCGGTGCGAGGCTCTGTTGAGCGAACTGCTCGGCGGTGTCGCGGATCATGCGCTCTTCCTCGGTGAGCTGTTGATCCAGCAGCAGGGGATCGATCCAGTTGAAGCTAGCTTTACCGCCCATGAGTGTGTCCTCGCAAATCGGGTGAATTAACGTGGCATTGATCCTAGGCGCGGTTAGCCGTCGCAGCAAACGAGGATTTCGCATTCTGTTGTGCTAATTTCTCACTCCGAAACGTCGCTGAATGCCTTTTACGCGGCGCATTAGTGAGATTGACGTATATGCGCAGGAAGATCCCTAGCACCACCGCCCTGATCAGCTTCGAAGCCGCCGCTCGCCACGAGAGCTTCACCAAGGCCGCCGAAGAACTTTCACTCACGCAGGGCGCCATTTGCCGACAGATCGCCAGCCTTGAGGATTTCCTCAGCGTGGAACTGTTCCGACGCTCACGACGCGGTGTGAAGCTGACCGAAGCAGGACTTTCCTACAGCCGCCGGGTGGCCACGCAACTCGATGCGGTGGAGCGCGATACGTTGTCAGTGATGGGCCAGCAGGGCACCAATGTGATCGAGTTGGCGGTGGTGCCGACCTTCGGCACGCAATGGCTGCTGCCAAGGCTCAAGGATTTCCAGCTCAAGCATCCGGAAGTCACCGTCAACCTCACCAACCGCACTCGCCCGTTCCTGTTTGCCGATACCGACTTCGACGCGGCGATCTACTTTGGCGATGCTGACTGGTCCGGTACCGAATCCCACAGGCTGATGGGCGAAAATCCGATGCCGGTGTGCAGCCCCGCCCTACTCGGCAACAAGACACATCTGACAGCCGATGAGATTGCCGAACTACCACTTCTACAGCAGACCACTCGCCCTTACGCTTGGCGCCAGTGGTTCTACTCGCAACACCTGAATATCCCTCGCGACATGACAGGCCCGCGCTACGAGCTATTCTCCATGCTGGCTCAGGCGGCCATGCACGACATGGGTATCGCGCTGATCCCACCGTTCCTGATCCAGCGCGAATTGGCCGAGAACCGCCTGGTGATTGCCAACCCGCAGGCACTCTCCAGCATCAAGGCGTATTACCTGATGATTCCGGAGCGAAAGGTCGAATCGGCGTCTCTGAAGGCATTTCGCGACTGGTTGGTAAATCAAGCGCAGAGCTACAGCCTAGAGGGATAAAGGCTCACAGCCATACCTAACCCCGTAGTCAGAAAACCAAAAGCCCTACAGATATAAGTATTTGTCGCATATTCAGCGACTGTATCCGAAAGTCGTACAGACGTCCCACAAGCGCCTGCCGACGTGGCTTTGAGCCTTCACGCGCGACTCATCACGGCTTATTCACGTCGCCGATGAGAAATTTTTTCAAATTCAGCCAGAATCCTTACAAGGCACGGCCTGCAAGGGATTCAACCGGTTATCTGCGACATTCGGTCACGGGATGACTTGTAGTTAATTTTCCGTCACCCGTCATAATCCCTTGAAGGGCATAAAGTTCGCCTGCAAAATGCCGCGCCCCGCCCTGATTT
>NZ_JBIUWI010000053.1:4024-38357 GCF_044743385.1 Pseudomonas sp. NPDC087639
ATAAGGTCACTGTGCAAACCGGCGCCGGCGTTAAAGCCAGTGTTGTCGACAGTGCCTATGAAGCGGCAGGCGCAACCATTGGCAGTGCCAACGATGCGTTTGGCGCCGAGCTGATTCTCAAAGTGGTCGCCCCAAGCGACGCCGAACTGACGCTGATCAAGCGCGGCACGGTGCTGGTTGGCATGCTCAACCCGTTCAACAACGAAACCATAGCCAAAATGGCCGAGTGCGGGATTACCGCGTTCGCCCTGGAAGCGGCGCCGCGTACCTCTCGGGCGCAGAGTCTCGATGTGTTGTCTTCCCAGGCGAACATTGCCGGTTACAAGGCTGTGTTGCTGGCCGCTCACTACTATCCACGCTTCATGCCGATGCTGATGACTGCTGCGGGCACTGTGAAAGCGGCGCGCGTGCTGATTCTCGGTGCCGGTGTGGCCGGGTTGCAGGCGATTGCCACGGCGAAACGTCTGGGTGCGGTGATCGAAGCGTCTGACGTGCGTCCGGCGGTGAAGGAGCAGATCGAATCCCTCGGCGCCAAGTTTGTCGACGTGCCTTACGAGACCGATGAAGAGCGCGAATGCGCGGTCGGTGTCGGCGGCTATGCGCGGCCGATGCCAGCGAGCTGGATGCAGCGTCAGGCCCAGGCCGTACATGAACGCGCCAAGCAGGCCGACATTGTCATCACCACTGCACTGATTCCGGGCCGCAAGGCGCCGACGCTGTTGAGCGCGGAGACAGTGGCGCAGATGAAACCGGGTTCGGTGGTCATCGACCTCGCCGCCGCGCAGGGCGGCAACTGCCCGCTGACCGTGGCCGATCAGGTGGTGATCGAGAATGGCGTAACCATTTGCGGCCCGACCAATCTCGCCGGTGAAGTCGCCGCAGACGCTTCGGCGCTGTACGCGCGCAACCTGCTGGACTTCCTGAAGCTGGTCTTCACTAAAGAAGGCCAGTTCGACGTCAACCTCGAAGACGACATCGTCGCCGCGTGCCTGATGTGCCGCGACGGCCAAGTCATCCGCAAAAACGCCTAAGCAGGGATTCAGACGATGGAAGAGCTTATCTCCCCCGGTATCTACAACCTGATCATCTTCGTGCTGGCGATTTATGTCGGTTATCACGTGGTCTGGAACGTTACGCCTGCGCTGCACACGCCTTTGATGGCGGTGACCAACGCCATTTCCGCGATCGTGATTGTCGGCGCCATGCTGGCCGCCGCACTGACCGTCACGCCGCTGGGCAAAACCATGGGCACGCTGGCCGTGGCACTGGCCGCGGTCAATGTGTTCGGTGGCTTCCTGGTCACTCGCCGCATGCTTGAGATGTTCAAGAAGAAAGCCCCGAAAGTAAAAGAAGAGGCGCCGAAGTAATGAGCATGAATCTCGTCACGACGCTCTACCTGATCGCGTCGATCTGCTTTATCCAGGCCCTCAAAGGCCTGTCGCACCCGACCACTTCGCGGCGCGGCAACCTGTTCGGCATGCTCGGCATGGCGCTGGCCATCCTCACCACCGTCGGCCTCATTTATAAGCTCGGCGCTGAGCTGGCGACTGCAGGTATCGGTTATGTGATCGTCGGCCTGCTGATCGGCGGCACTGCCGGCTCGATCATGGCCAAGCGCGTTGAAATGACCAAGATGCCGGAACTGGTCGCCTTCATGCACAGCATGATCGGCCTTGCGGCTGTGTTCATCGCCATTGCGGCGGTGGTCGAGCCGCAATCGCTGGGCATCGTCAAACAGCTGGGCGACGCTATTCCAGCGGGCAACCGTCTGGAGCTGTTCTTGGGCGCGGCGATTGGTGCAATCACCTTCTCCGGTTCGGTGATCGCTTTCGGCAAGCTGTCGGGCAAGTACAAGTTCCGGCTGTTTCAAGGCGCACCGGTACAGTTCGCCGGTCAGCACAAGCTGAACGCGGTACTGGGCCTGGCCACGCTGGCTCTCGGCTTGACCTTCATGTTCACCGGCAACCTCACCGCGTTCGCGCTGATGCTGGCGCTGGCATTCGTGATGGGCGTGCTGATCATCATCCCTATCGGCGGCGCCGACATGCCGGTGGTGGTATCGATGCTCAACAGCTATTCCGGCTGGGCGGCGGCAGGTATCGGCTTCTCGCTGAACAACTCGATGCTGATCATCGCCGGTTCGCTGGTGGGCTCGAGCGGTGCGATCCTCTCGTACATCATGTGCAAGGCGATGAACCGCTCCTTCTTTAATGTACTGCTCGGCGGTTTCGGCAATACGGTGGACGCTGGCCCGGCCGGCGCGAAAGAAGCGCGTCCGGTGAAGTCCGGTTCGGCTGATGACGCAACCTTCCTGCTGACCAACGCCGACACCGTGATCATCGTGCCAGGCTACGGTCTGGCGGTGGCGCGCGCGCAGCATGCACTGAAAGAGCTGACCGAGAAGCTGACTCACCGTGGCGTGACCGTGAAGTACGCGATCCACCCAGTGGCCGGGCGGATGCCTGGGCACATGAACGTCCTGCTCGCCGAGGCCGAAGTGCCTTACGACCAAGTGTTCGAGATGGAAGACATCAACTCCGAGTTCGGTCAGGCAGACGTGGTGCTGGTGCTCGGCGCGAACGACGTGGTCAACCCGGCCGCGAAGAACGATCCGAAGTCACCGATTGCCGGCATGCCGATTCTCGAAGCATTCAAGGCCAAGACTATCATCGTCAACAAGCGCTCGATGGCCAGCGGCTATGCCGGTCTGGACAACGAACTGTTCTATCTTGACAAGACCATGATGGTTTTCGGCGACGCGAAAAAAGTCATCGAAGACATGGTCAAAGCGGTCGAGTAACTCTGCACTGCAACATCGAACGCCCCGACTTGTCGGGGCGTTTTTGTTTGCGCAAAGCGTCGGACAATATGCCGCGTTGTTGCAGATCCGGTAACGATGTTTTACTTGAAACCCGCTAAATAGACGCCTCTTTTGCGACCTTGGTAGCGGGACAGGCGCCCGTCAAATTCACTAGACTGCGCATCCTGCTACTCGCTACCCGAGAAAATAATCCATGTACCGTGACCGTATTCGCCTGCCTTCGTTGTTGGATAAAGTGATGAGCGCCGCCGACGCCGCCGCACTGATCGAAGATGGCATGACCGTCGGCATGAGCGGCTTCACCCGCGCCGGCGAAGCCAAAGCCGTCCCTCATGCACTGGCTGAGCGAGCCAAGGTCACGCCGCTGAAAATCAGCCTGATGACTGGCGCGAGTCTGGGCAACGACCTCGACAAGCAATTGACCGAGGCAGGCGTCCTGTCGCGCCGTATGCCGTTCCAGGTCGATAGCACCTTGCGCAAGGCGATCAACGCCGGCCAAGTCATGTTCATTGACCAGCACCTTTCGGAAACCGTCGAGCAACTGCGCAACCAGCAACTGAAGCTGCCGGACATCGCGGTGATTGAAGCCGTGGCCATCACCGAACAGGGCCACATCGTGCCGACCACCTCCGTGGGCAACTCGGCGAGCTTCGCGATTTTCGCCAAGCAGGTGATCGTCGAGATCAACCTGGCGCACAACGCCAACCTCGAAGGCCTGCATGACATCTATATCCCGACCTATCGTCCGACGCGCACGCCGATCCCGCTGGTAAAAGTCGACGACCGTATTGGCAGCACCGCGATCCCGATCCCGCCGGAGAAGATCGTCGCCATTGTCATCACCCAGCAAGCGGATTCGCCGTCGACCGTGTCGTCGCCGGATGTCGACACCAACGCCATCGCCGACCACTTGATCACCTTCTTCAAGCAGGAAGTCGATGCCGGGCGCATGACCAACAAACTCGGGCCGTTGCAGGCCGGGATCGGCAACATCGCCAACGCGGTGATGTGCGGCCTGATCGACTCGCCGTTCGAAGACCTGACCATGTACTCCGAAGTGCTGCAGGATTCGACGTTCGACCTGATCGACGCCGGCAAGCTGAGCTTCGCCTCGGGCAGTTCGATCACCTTGTCGGAACGTCGCAACAGCGACGTGTTCGGCAATCTGGAGAAGTACAAGGACAAACTGGTTCTACGCCCACAGGAGATTTCCAACCATCCGGAAGTGGTGCGGCGCCTGGGCATCATCGGGATCAACACGGCGCTGGAGTTCGACATCTACGGCAACGTCAACTCCACCCACGTCTGCGGCACACGGATGATGAACGGCATCGGCGGCTCCGGCGACTTCGCGCGCAACGCGCATCTGGCGGTGTTCGTGACCAAGTCGATTGCCAAGGGTGGCGCGATTTCCAGCGTGGTGCCGATGGTCAGCCACGTTGACCACACCGAGCATGACGTCGACATTTTGGTGACCGAAGTGGGTCTGGCAGATCTGCGCGGCCTGGCACCTCGGGAGCGTGCGCGGGTGATCATCGACAATTGTGTGCACCCTGATTATCGCCAGGCGTTGAATGATTACTTCACTGCGGCCTGTGCAATCGGCGGTCACACCCCGCACATCCTGCGCGAAGCGTTGAGCTGGCATATCAACCTGGAAGAAACCGGGCGCATGCTGAAGGTGTAATTCGCACAGATATTCCACTGGCGCAAACACAGCTTGCGTCAGTGGGATTCTAAAAACCCCAGACCTGCCAAAAACTGTACTGCTGTACCGGTCTATTCCTAAGGCTATTCCCTACAAACTCTTCGAAATCAGGTTAAAACGCACCACTTAAGTGCGGACAGGTACAGTTTGCTCGATTTTGACCCATACACCCCCTATAAACAGTTAACTGGTCACTCACAATACAGTTGAACTGTATCTAGAGAGACTGGCCAAACGAGAGGATCATGGGCACCAGTCAAACCACTACCTGATCCCGCCACAAGCGGAAGGATGTCAACCATGGAACGTACACTCAGTTCCGAACTGTTCTTCGAAGACAAAGCTGTAAACACCCAGGCTTCCCTGCCTCTGCGCGTTATCGCCAACCTGATGTTGTGGCAGCGCCGCATCTCCAGCCGCCACCAACTGGCTCGTCTGGATTCGCGTCTGCTGGCTGACGCCGGTATCAGCGAAGCACAACGCTACGAAGAGCTGAGCAAGCCGTTCTGGCGCTAAGTAGCGTCGCTGGCTCTGGTCGTTAGACCCACCGCCAGCAACCCGAATTGAACAAACAGAACCCGTCGCGGGAAACCGCGACGGGTTTTGTCGTTTCAGCGCCGTGAAAACCCAAACAAGTACAGTTAGATAAAAACTAAAATACACCAGCACAATTTAAAGGCGCCACTCAAGGCTGTCCGTGAACACGTCATTCGTCACAACGCTTTCCTCGCTCGCACCACCAAGCCTAATATCAACGTAGAACGTGGCGAATGCTGTGCAACTGGCGTCTGACTCCCAGATACCGAGCCACCTCTCTATACGGTTTATCCACAGGAGTTACACCATGTCCCGTCTTCGTCTGCTCAGCGCTGCCGCCCTGCTGGCCGTGGCTGCCAACGCCAGCGCCACCAGTTTCATCGTGACTACCGATGCTGTCGTCGGTGCCCTGAAGTCCTCGTCCGATGCCACTTCCGACGTCACTTCGTCCTTCCGTGACGACAAAATCGTGCTCGCTGCCCGTGACGACGCTGCCAGCTTCGTGGCCAGCGAAGGCGAAATCCGTGGCGTGAAGCTGGAAAGCGCGCTGGATCACATCCGTCATCAGGCGCCACAACTGCAAGCAACCGACGCACAGTTGGCTCAAGCCATTCTGACGATCTAAGCGATTGCGGTATCGCGGGACACGCCGGTCGTGTCCCGATGTTTCGGCGCTGGCTCTAGAACAGGCATTGCGCTAGCCTTGCGGCTCGCCAACCGTTACCGAGTCCCATGCGTTTTCTTCAAAATCTGCTTTTCCCATCTGTATTGTTAACAGCCTGCTGGACGACGTCGGTCGATGCCTTCGATATGTCGACACAGAACACCGTCGTCAGCGTTTGGGCGACCGGCATGGTGTCTTCCGCACCTTTCGACCGTAAACTGCTGCTCGCCGCTCACGATGATGCGGCAGTGTTTGTTGCCAGTGACGGAGAACTGCGAGGCGCTCGACTGGAATCCGCACTGCACTACCTGCGCAAAACCCGGCCGAAACTTCATGTAAGCGACCTTGAACTGGCGCAAGCAATTCTCGTCCAATAGCTATCTTTGTCCTTCCGGAGTCGTTCCATGCGTAGCCCGCTGATTGCTGCCGCCCTTGGCCTGTTTTTGTTGGCCGACGTGGCCCAGGCGCACACCCTGGTAGCCACCAGTAACATCATCGTTCGTGCCTCCCAGCGCACTATCGATTTCACATCCGATACCACCACATCGATTCGCGACTCGAAAATCATCCGCGAAGCCCACGACGACGCCGCCAGTTTCGTTGCCAGCAACGGTGATATCCGTGGTGCGCACCTGGAAGCCGCGCTCAACACCTTGCGTACACGCGTGCCAGAAGCGCGTGACGCCAGTGATCAGGTACTCGCCGAAGCCATCCTCGCACTGTGAAGTCACTCGGCGCCTGGCTACTGGCCGGGGCGTTGTTGCTGCTTGGCAACAACGCCTACGCCGGCCTGCAATTACGGCTCAAGACCGACGGTCTGACGCCCGCCCAACAACAGGCCAGTCAGGCGCTGATCGATGAAGCCATGCAGGCACTGCCGCCGAGCTTCATCGAGCGGCTGGATCGGCGCATCGATGTCGGCTGGACCGACGACATGCCCGGCAATGCCTATGGCCAGGCCACGCTGGTCGCCGAACTTGATCTGAACCGCAAACTGCTCGCCAGTCTCACCGATGGCAGCGCGGCCAAAGAAAAAACCAATCGCCCCCACGGCACTGTGCGTCAGGAACTGCTCGCCACGGTGCTGCACGAAATCACCCACATTTATGACCGCGCGCGTTTGTGGCCGAGTGCCGAACGCACGCTGATCCAGCGTTGCACCCGGCGCTTCAACAGCGCCGGGCTGATCGGCATTCCCGATGAGTGCCGTGGCCAGAACGGTCGCCGCTTCACTCTTAGCGACGACCCGCGCCTGCTCGACCTTGCCGGTTGGCAGCAATACGTCGGCCGTCGCGGCGAACGCGAGCAACATAATCGGCAGATCGCTCGCAGCCCGGATCTTTACGAGATCTCCAGCCCGAAAGAGTTTGTCGCGGTCAACATGGAGTATTTCCTCCTCGACCCGAGCTACGCCTGCCGCCGCCCGGCGTTGTATCGCTATTACCAGGAACACTTCGGCTGGGCACCACCGGCCCCGAATTCCTGCGCCAAGACCTTTGCGTTTCTGAACGCCGGCAACGACTTCGCCAAGCAACCCTTGGGGCAAGTCGACCCGGAGCGTGTCTACGCCGTCGATTACTTACTGGCCGAGGCCAATCAGAACTGGGTCAGCCGTTGGGGCCACAGCATGTTACGTCTGGTGATCTGCGCGCCCGGTCGGCCACGTGGCCCGGATTGCCGGCTCGATCTGGATCAACATCTGGTGCTGTCGTATCGCGCCTTTGTTGGCGATGTGCAGCTGTCGAGTTGGGACGGACTGGTCGGCAAATACCCATCACGACTGTTCGTCCTGCCACTGGCGCAGGTCATCGACGAATACACCAAGACCGAACTGCGCAGCCTCGCCTCGGTGCCGTTGAACCTGTCACGCAGCGAGATCGAAGGCGTGGTCGAACACGCCGCCGAGATGCACTGGAGCTACGACGGCAATTACTTCTTCCTGTCCAACAACTGCGCGGTGGAAGGCCTGAAACTGTTGCGCAGCGGCAGCAACAACGCGCAGCTCACCGGCCTGGACAGCATCATGCCCAACGGATTGCTGGAAGTGCTCAAGGGCCGGGGGCTGGCCGATACCAGCGTGCTGGATGATCCGAAAGAAGCGCTGCGTCTGGGTTATCGCTTCGATTCGTTCCGCGATCGCTATCAGGCGATGTTCGACGTATTGAAGAAGCAATTGCCGATCAAACAGAACACTGTTGAAGAATGGCTTTCGTTGACCGCCGAACAACGCCGTGAATGGTTCGACCGTGCCGACCTGCGCACGAGCGCTGCACTGTTGCTGCTCGAGCAAGCGAGTTATCGCCGACAGTTGCTGCTGGCACAGGATGAGGTCAAGCAGCGTTACCTCGGTGCGCGCGAACTGGAGAACGGCGGGATGGACAAGGCCAACGCGACCTTGCAGGAAATCCTCGCCAACAGCGGCTTCCTCAGTCGTCCAGCTGAACTGCTTGATTCCAAGGGTTACGGTCTGCCGCAACCGAGCGAATTCAGCCGACTGGAAGCGGAAAGCAGCCAACGGCAGAAAAAGCTGTTGGCACTATCCGGCGATCTGGACACGGAGGTGCGCAAGCTGCTGGAGCCCAAGCGCGCTGCCGAGATTGCCGCCAGTGAGACCAACGTGAAACAGATTGGCGAGCATTTGCGCAAACTGCACAAAGCCTCCGGTGGACTGGAACTGCCCTGATACAAGGGTGGGCCCCAAATCCTTGTGGTGAGGGGATTTATCCCCGACCGGCTGCGCAGCAGTCGCTATCCCGGCGAGCGGGTTATGTCTGAATAGCCGCGCTTGCAGGGTTTGGGACTGCTACGCAGCCCATCGGGGATAAATCCCCTCGCCACAGGTGATCTCTTCAGATCAGTACAAAACCCCATCCAGGATTTCATAAACGATCCCGGTGCCCACCGCGATCAGCACGATATCACCGCCAGCCCGGCGCCATTCATAGCCCGGATAGACCGGCAAACGACCTAACGCACGACCATCCAGACGCTCGCCGTAATAGCCGTGCGGCAACGGCCGGCCACGCTCCAGATGGATGCCCGGCGGTGGCGGTGCTCCGCGCACGAAGTAGCCGTGATTGTCGCGGATGGTCTGGCGCACCGGGCCGAAGTCGCGCGGTGGCGGACCACCACGGTGGTCGCTCTGCGGGCCACGGTGACCGTCCCCGCGATTGTCCCCGCGGTTATCGTAGTGACCCTGTTGTGAGCCGCCGCGGTCATGATCATCGCGCTGATCGGCACTGGCCAGCAGCGGAGTCGCGCTGATCATCAGCACCCCCAATCCGGCAACCAGACGTTTCGGCATTTTCATTCGGTCTTTCCTCACTGCACTGACAGCAAAAAGGGCTTCAGAACGTAGTCCTGAAGCCCTCGATCTTGCTCATTTAGTCTGTGCCGCGAGGTGCTAATTCCTCTGTATCAGGAACTTTACCTTCAGCTGACGCGGGCCTTACGCACGCCTTCGGACAAGGCTGAGCAAAGGCTCAACACACCGTCGATGGCCTGATCCGGCGTGGTCGCGTTGGCGATGTGATCGATCAGAGCCGACCCCACCACCACACCGTCGGCCAAGCGTGCGATGGACGCCGCTTGCTCGGGTGTACGGATACCAAAACCGATGCTGATCGGCAGATCGGTATGACGGCGCAGGCGAGTAACCGCTTCTTCGACGTGCTCCAGGGTCGCAGCACCTGCACCGGTCACACCGGCCACTGATACGTAGTAAACAAAACCGGAACTGCCGTTGAGCACCTTCGGCAGACGTGCGTCGTCGGTGGTCGGCGTGGTCAGGCGAATGAAATCCAGACCGGCAGCCTGGGCCGGGTCGCACAGTTCTTCGTTGTGCTCTGGCGGCATGTCGACCACGATCAGGCCATCAACGCCGGCCTCTTTCGCGTCGGCAATAAAGCTCGGCACGCCATACATGTGGATCGGGTTGAAGTAGCCCATCAGCACCAGCGGGGTATCGCTGTTGTCTTCACGGAATTCGCGAACCATTTGCAGGGTTTTCGCCAGGTTCTGCTTGGCGCCCAGCGCACGGATGTTCGCCAGTTGAATCGCCGGGCCGTCGGCCATCGGGTCGGTGAACGGCATGCCCAGTTCGATCACGTCGGCACCGGCTTTCGGCAAGCCCTTGAGGATCGCCAGCGAAGTGTCGTAGTCCGGATCACCGGCAGTGACGAAGGTCACCAGCGCGGCACGATTCTGCTCTTTGAGTTCGGCAAAACGGGTTTGCAGGCGGCTCATCAGTGTTTCTCCTGCTTCGACTGTTCCATGTGGTGCATCACGGTCTGCATGTCTTTGTCGCCACGGCCGGAGAGGTTGACCACCATCAGGTGATCCTTCGGCAGTTTCGGTGCGCGTTTGAAAACCTCAGCCAGGGCGTGGGCGCTTTCCAGTGCCGGAATGATCCCTTCCAGGCGGCAGCATTTGTGGAACGCTTCGAGGGCTTCGTCGTCGGTCACCGAGGTGTACTGGACGCGGCCGATGTCATGCAACCAGGCGTGTTCCGGGCCGATGCCCGGGTAGTCGAGACCGGCGGAAATCGAGTGGGCGTCGATGATCTGGCCATCGTCGTCCTGCAAGAGGAAGGTGCGGTTGCCGTGCAATACACCCGGCACGCCGCCGTTGAGGCTGGCCGCGTGCTTGCCGGTTTCGATGCCGTAGCCGGCGGCTTCAACGCCGATGATTTCAACGCTTTTGTCGTCGAGGAACGGGTGGAACAGGCCCATGGCGTTGGAACCACCGCCGATGCACGCCACCAGGCTGTCCGGCAGACGACCTTCCTGAGCTTGCAACTGGTCACGGGTTTCCTTGCCGATCACGGCCTGGAAGTCGCGAACCATTGCCGGATAAGGATGTGGGCCAGCCACGGTGCCGATCAGGTAGAAAGTGCTGTCGACGTTGGTCACCCAGTCACGCAGCGCTTCGTTCATCGCATCTTTCAGGGTGCCGGTGCCGGCAACCACCGGGATCACTTCGGCGCCCAGCAACTTCATGCGGAACACGTTGGCTTGCTGACGCTCGATGTCGGTGGTGCCCATGTAGATCACGCAGTCGAGACCGAAGCGCGCGGCTACGGTGGCGGTCGCCACGCCGTGCATGCCGGCGCCGGTCTCGGCGATGATGCGTTTTTTGCCCATGCGCCGTGCCAGCAGAATCTGGCCGATGCAGTTGTTGATCTTGTGCGCGCCGGTATGGTTCAGCTCTTCGCGCTTGAGGTAGATCTTGGCGCCACCGCAGAATTCGGTCAGGCGCTCGGCGAAGTACAGCGGGCTCGGACGTCCGACATAGTCACGCTGGAAGTAGGCCAATTCTTCTTTGAATGCCGGATCTTCCTGGGCCGTTTCGTATTCCCGGGCCAGATCGAGGATCAACGGCATCAGGGTTTCAGCCACGTAGCGGCCACCGAACGAGCCGAACAGGCCGTTGGCGTCAGGGCCGTTACGCAGATCGGAGTTGTGCGAAGTCTGGGTCATGATTTGCTCCAGGTGAATTCGGTCAAAAGACAATGACGCCTACTCTACCCCTGACCTTCTAGACTGAAAACCGATAAGATCGCCGCAACCTGTCAGGAAAACTCACAGATACCATGAGCCACGACCTTCCCCCGTTGAACGCTTTGCGCGCCTTTGAAGCCACCGCGCGGCTGAACAGCGTCAGTCAGGCTGCCGAGCAGCTGCACGTTACCCACGGTGCAGTGAGTCGCCAGCTCAAAGTGCTGGAAGAACACCTTGGCGTCAGCCTGTTCATCAAGGATGGGCGCGGCTTGAAACTCACAGATGCCGGTGTGCGCTTACGCGATGCCAGCGGCGAAGCGTTCGACCGGTTGCGCAGTGTTTGTGCGGAGCTGACGCAAACCACCGCCAATGCGCCGTTCGTGCTCGGCTGCTCTGGAAGCTTGCTGGCGCGCTGGTTTATTCCGCGATTGGGGCGTTTGAATGCCGATCTGCCGGACTTGCGCCTGCACCTCTCGGCCGGTGAAGGCGATCTTGATCCGAGGCGTCCGGGGCTGGATGCGCTGCTGCTGTTCGCTGAACCGCCATGGCCGGCGGATATGCAGGTGTATGAACTGGCTGCCGAACGCATCGGCCCAGTGCTGAGCCCACTGTTCAGCGGCTATCAACGCCTGCAAACGGCATCTGCCGAGGCCTTGCTCGATGAGCCGCTGCTGCACACGACATCCCGTCCGCAAGCCTGGCCAAGCTGGGCACAGCAAAACCACCTCGACGCAAAAGCGTTGAATCTCGGTCAAGGTTTTGAGCATCTGTATTATCTGTTGGAGGCAGCAGTTGCGGGACTTGGCGTGGCAATCGCGCCGCAGCCGCTGGTTACCGAGGATTTGAAGGCGGGTCGCCTGGTTGCGCCGTGGGGCTTCTGTGAAACCCCGGCGCAACTGGCGTTGTGGCTACCCAAGCGCGCCGCAGATGGGCGCGCCCGGCAACTGGCGCAATGGCTCAAGAATGAGCTGCGCCAGAGCGATCACTCGCCGCGCTTGAACAGCAAGTAAGCCGCGAGCAGACCCAGTGCACCGACCGCCACACCGGCAGTCGTCCATGGATGTTCCTGAGCGTAATCGCGGGTGGCGATCCCGGTCTCACGGGTTTTCACTTTGACTTCTTCATAGGCATCGCTGAGCAGGTGACGCGAATGTTTCAGCGCACTTTCAGCATTGCTTTTCAGCGCCTTGAGGGTTTTGCGCGACTCGTCGGAAGCATCGTCTTTGAGGCCTTCCAACGACTTGAGCAGACTCTCGATCTCCGCTTCCATGCTTTGCAATGAGGCTTTACGTAAAGAGGTGTTGGCCATGGTGGCTCTCCTGCATTGGTGATGAGTGGCGTGTGTTGATTGGGACTTCAGCGGTTTGAGAAAGTGCAGAAAATCTGAACTTCGCCTGCGCAGCAGCGCCGAAATCAACAGAGCAATTCACTGCTAGTCTCAATTCCACACGCCAAGGAGATCGCCATGAGTGACCATCACACGTACAAGAAAGTCGAACTGGTCGGTTCGTCCGCCACCAGCATCGAAGACGCCATCAACAACGCGTTGGCTGAAGCCAACAAGAGCATCAAGCACCTTGAATGGTTTGAAGTGACCGAAACCCGTGGCCACATCAAGGACGGCAAGGCAGCGCACTTTCAAGTGACTTTGAAAGTCGGGTTCCGCATCGCCAGTAGCTGAGTTTGGTCTACGCTTCTGAACTTGCGCGCTGGCCGAGTGCCATAGGAATGGCAAAGCGCTACAGGGTGGGCGCATCGGGTGGATGACCCGATGCCCGCCTCCTTTAATCCGACCAGGGAGTGCAACCGATGAAGAAGTTCATATTGGCAGTAGGTTTGTTGAGCCTTGCGGGTGGTGCGTTTGCTGCCGGCAAGCCTTGTGAAGAGTTGAAAAGCGAGATTGCGGCGAAGCTGGATGCCAAGAGCGTTTCCGGGTATTCGCTGGAGATTGTTGATAAAGGCGCAGCGGCTGGCGACAAGGTTGTTGGCACCTGCGAGGGCGGCACCAAGGAAATCGTCTACAAGCGCGGTTGATAGGGCCTGAAATGCAAAAGCCGACGTGAATGCGTCGGCTTTTTTGTGGCTGATGATTTTTCCAATTCAGGGGTTGAGTCAGCCCTTCATCACCTGCGCCAGCAACTCGTAGGAATGCACGCGATCAGCGTGTTCATACAAATCGCTGGTGAATATCAGCTCATCCGCCTGAGTCTGTTCAACCAGCACCTCCAGCTTGGCGCGGATCTTCTGCGGACTGCCGACCATCGCCAGACCGAGGAAGTCACCTACCGCCTCACGCTCATGGGGCAGCCACAGGCCGTCCATGGTTTTCACGGGCGGACGTTGCACCAGGCTTTGCCCACGCATCAACGCGAGAATGCGCTGGTACACCGAGGTCGCCAGGTAATCCGCTTGTTCATCGGTATCGGCCGCCACCAGCGGCACACCGAGCATCACATATGGCTTGTCCAACACCGCCGACGGCTTGAAATGATTGCGGTAGACGCGAATCGCCTCGTGCATGAAGCGCGGTGCGAAGTGTGAGGCGAAGGCGTAAGGCAAACCGCGTTCACCGGCCAGTTGGGCACTGAACAGGCTGGAACCGAGCAGCCAGATCGGCACATTGGTGCCGGTGCCGGGCATCGCGATTACCCGCTGATCCGGGGTGCGCGGGCCGAGAAAGCGCGCCAGCTCGGCAACGTCCTCGGGGAAATCATCGGCACTGCCGGAACGCTCACGGCGCAGGGCGCGGGCGGTCATTTGATCGGAACCCGGCGCGCGGCCCAGACCTAGATCGATCCGCCCCGGATACAGGCTTTCAAGGGTGCCGAACTGCTCGGCGATCACCAGCGGCGCGTGGTTGGGCAGCATGACTCCGCCGGAGCCGACACGAATCGTCGACGTACCACCGGCCAGATAACCCAGCAGCACCGAAGTCGCGGAACTGGCGATGCCATCCATGTTGTGATGCTCAGCTACCCAGAACCGCGTGTAGCCGAATTTCTCGACATGCTGCGCCAGGTCCAGCGAGTTGCGCAGTGACTGCGCCGGGCTGCCGTTTTCGCGCACTGGCACCAGATCGAGGGTGGAAAATTTAACGTCTGAGAGTTGCTTCATAAACCTGCTTCTCCGAGTGAGGAGGCAGGTTTTTCTTGCGAACGAAAACCTGCCGAATCCATAAGCGTGTTTTGTGCAATGTGGGCATATACCCGAATTTCAATAGCACAGGCGAAATTTCCTACTAAAAAAGTCAACCATTCAGATGAGCTGAACTTTGTTCCGGCGTCTATCCTCAGAAGCCTTGCAAGCAAAAACCACGACGGCGCGGCGTTCCGCACCAGATCTTGAGGAGGCAGACATGGCTATTGTTAAGAAAGCATCCGCACATTGGGCAGGTGATCTGAAAACCGGCATCGGCTCGATCTCCACCGAGACCGGCGTCCTCAGAGAAGCCCCCTACGGCTTCAAGGCCCGCTTCGAGGGCGGCAAAGGCACCAACCCCGAAGAACTGATCGGCGCTGCGCATGCCGGCTGTTTCTCCATGGCGTTTTCGATGATTCTCGGCGATGCAGGCCTGACAGCCGACAGCATCGACACCAACGCCGAAGTCACGCTTGATCAGGTTGACGGTGGTTTCGCCATCACGGCGGTGAAACTCATCCTCAAGGCAAAAATTCCGGGGGCGACTCAGGCGCAGTTTGAAGAACTGAGCAACAAGGCCAAGGAAGGGTGCCCGGTGTCCAAGGTTTTGAATGCCAAGATCACCCTTGAGGCTTCGCTGGTCGGCTGAGTCATCGCTGACCGGGTCTGACGCTATCGCGAGCAGGCTCACTCCTACATTTGATCTCCAGCGGGCACATTGATTGTGAACAACCGAGATTCCCTGTAGGAGTGAGCTTGCTCGCAATAGCCATCTAAGCGTCACCAAAAATCTGAAACCGAAAACACGAGTTGTGAGCGAAGTCAGAACCCGCTCTGGCAAAGTGTGGTCGAATAAGTGACAGCAGCTTCAGCGCACGCCCGTGCGCGCTGCCTCAAGGAGCTACATTGATGAAACGTATTGGCTTGGCGATCCTCTGCAGTGCACTGGCCACATCGGTTCTTGCCGCCCCTAAAGACTGCGAAGAGCTCAGGAAAGAGATCGAAATAAAGATCCAGGCCAAAGCCGTTCCCTCCTACACGCTGGAAATCGTCACCAAGGAAGAAGCCGCAAAACACGACATCGCCATGGTTGTCGGTTCTTGCGAGAACGGCTCCAAAGCAATCGTCTATCAAAAGAACAGCGACTGATACCGCTCAGGGCACACAGTTAACCTGCCGCTCTTCAGCAACGATCTGCCCTTGGCGATTGATCAACCGGGCGCTGGGCGTGAAGGCCAGTGATCGGGCTTCGAGCCGGTAACGTTGCCCGGCTTCGAAATGATCGTAACGCACCCTCATGTAACAGAGCCGTTCCTGAGGGTCGGTATCCATCCCCTGACCACCGCCGAACACCTCGAAGTCAAAACGAACCGTCAGTTCGTGACTGCCCGGAGCGACCTGGAAAAAGCGCCCATCCTGCAGGCGCACATTGTCCAGACGCTCGGCCATCAAAACCTTGCCGCCTGGGGTGGGCATGGCAAAGTCGACCCAGGCCTTCCCCGGATCGGCCGCCGGCATCGGGCTCTGGCAACCGGCAACCACACTTGCAGCGAGCAACAGCGTCAACCTGCGCATGATCAATGTCCTTTGGATTGGACAACCAGCATAACGCCGATCAGGTCTTCTGACAGCCTGCCGGCGTGCCCTGCCCCACGACCTTGCGCTGCTCGTCATACAGCTTGGCCCAAGGCCTGAAACCAATACTGCCGGCCTGCAACTGATAACGCTGGCCAGCGTTGAAATCCTTGAATTTGACGCTCAACTGGCAATCGCGCCATAGCGGCTCGGCATCGGGGCCGATATTGGTCGCGTCAACCGGAAACTGATAACGCACCTTCAGTTCATGGCTGCCCGGCTGCACCTCGAAGTAACGTTTGTCGACAGCAGCCTTGCTGTCGACCTGCAGCGCTTGCAGCGCCGTGTCCTGCTGCCGGGCATCCAGATCGATCCAGGCTTGCGAAGGGTCTGGATCGGGCATTCCGAATCCGGCACAACCGGCCAGCGTCAGCAGGCCTCCTGTCAGCATCAACATGCGCATAGCGAAGCTCCAATGGGCGGGATAGTCTTGCGGGCAGACTTTCCAGGGATTTCTTATTTTGATCAGGCCGCTTCCAAGCCATCGGTTACTTGATCGCGTTTTTCGGATTTTGTTTCCGGGTGTGATGCTTTTGTTGCTCAACGGTTGTTCCAGCGTCAGCTATTACAGCCAGTTGGCCGGTGGTCAGTTGCAATTGCTGGGGGCGCGGGAACCGGTGGCCGAGGTGATCGCCGACCCGAATCGCGATGCGAAACTGCGCACGCGTCTGGCCCAGTCGCAAAAGGCCCGGGCCTTCGCCAGCGAGCACCTGCATCTACCGGATAACCAGAGCTATCGCTTGTACGCCGACATTGGCCGGCCGTTTGTGGTGTGGAACGTATTCGCCACCCAGGAATTTTCCCTGACCCCGCAAAACCATTGCTTCCCGATTGCCGGGTGCGTGGCTTATCGCGGCTACTACAGCCAAAGCGCGGCGCGGGGCGAAGCGGCGATTCAGCGCCTGCAAGGGATGGACGTGTCGATGGGTGGCGTCGAGGCCTATTCGACGCTGGGCTGGTTCAACGATCCGATCCTCAACTCGATGATGGGCTGGGGCGACGAACGCCTGGCCACGCTGATCTTTCATGAATTGGCCCATCAACGCGTCTATGTGAAGGACGACACTGAGTTCAACGAGTCCTTCGCCACGTTTGTCGAGCAGGAAGGCACGCTGCAGTGGCGCGCGTTTCGTGGGTTGCCTCCGGATACCGATTCCAAGCTCAAGCAGCGTGATCAGTTCATCGAGTTGGTGCTGAATACGCGCTCACGCCTGGAAAAACTCTATGCCCAGCCGCTGCCCGTCGAGCAGATGCGTGAGCGCAAAGCGGCAGAGTTCGAGCAGTTTCGCCGGGATTATCGGCTGATGCGCGACGGCCAGTGGGCCGGGGACAAGCGTTATGACGCTTGGGTCAATGCGCCGCTGAACAATGCGCGGCTGTTGCCGTTTGGGCTGTATGACCAATGGGTGCCGGCGTTTGCTGCTTTGTTCAGGCAGGTCGGGGGGGATTGGGTGAGGTTTTATGCCGAGGTCGAGCGGTTAGGGGGGCTCCCTGTCGCGGAGCGCAAAGCGGCATTGAAAGCGCTCGCAGAGCGCTAAGTCCGTCAGTGACCGAACTGGCCTCATCGCTGGCAAGCCAGCGATGGCGTACTGATTAGCGCCGCATAAATGCCTGATGCAACTCGGCCAGCGTTTCAAAGTGGAAGGTAGGCGCTTCGGCATTCAACTCTTCAAAACTGCCAAACCCATACCCCACCGCCGCCGCATCCAGCCCGTTGCTGCGCGCGCCGATCAGGTCATGCTTGCGATCGCCAATCATCAGCGTATTCGCCGGATCCAGCCCTTCCTCGGCCACCAGATGAGCAATCAGTTCAACCTTGTTGGTCCGCGTGCCATCCAGCTCACTGCCGTAAATCACCTTGAAGTGACGGGCAAAATCGAAGTGCCGGGCAATCTCACGGGCAAACACCCACGGCTTGGACGTCGCGATATACAACTGCCGCCCTTGCCCGCTGAGGGTTTCCAGCAACGGCGTAACACCCTCGAACACTTGGTTCTCATACAGACCGGTGACCCTGAAGCGCTCACGATAGAAATTCACCGCCTCCCACGCTTTGGCCTCGTCAAACCCATAAAACTGCATGAACGCCTGCAACAGCGGTGGGCCGATGAAGTGTTCCAGTTTGGTCAGATCCGGCTCGTCGATGCCGAGTTTGCCCAAGGCGAACTGGATGGAACGGGTGATGCCCTCACGCGGGTCAGTCAGGGTGCCATCGAGGTCGAACAGTACGGTCTGGTAATGCATGAGAAATCCTGAGCAGGTGTAAGTCGATTCAGAGCTGGTCGTAGCCTTCGGCCAGGTGCAGGTCCTTGAGCTTCACGTAGTTCGCCGCGCTGTAGGTGAAGAAGGCGTTTTCCTTTTCGGTCAGCGCACGGACCTGTTTCACCGGGCTGCCCACGTACAGAAAACCGCTTTCCAGGCGTTTGCCCGGCGGCACCAGGCTGCCGGCGCCGATGATCACATCGTCCTCGACCACCGCGCCATCCATGACGATGCTGCCCATGCCGATCAGCACGCGACTGCCAACCGTGCAGCCATGGAGCATGACTTTATGGGCGATGGTCACGTCGTCGCCGATCAACAGCGGGAAGCCGTCCGGGTTGAACGGGCCGGCGTGGGTGATGTGCAACACGCAGCCGTCCTGCACGCTGGTACGCGCACCGATGCGGATGCGGTGCATGTCGCCACGAATGACCGTCAGCGGCCAGACGGAGCTGTCTTCGCCGATTTCGACGTCGCCGATCACCACCGCCGAAGCGTCGACAAACGCGCCTTTGCGCAACTGCGGGGTGTGATTCTGGTACTTGCGAAGGGGCACGATTAGTTCTCTCTCTGTCGCCGATAGCTGCGGTGAGTGTCGATTGTAATTAAGATGGGCGCATGTTTCTTCCAGCCAAGGTGCCAACCGTGAGCGTGAACAACCCTCTTCTGCAGTCCTACGACCTGCCGCCGTTCTCCACGATCCGTGCCGAGCACGTGCTGCCAGCGATCGAAACCATCCTCGCCGACAACCGCGCCGCCATCGCCGATATCCTCAAAACCCAACGCCAGAACCCTACCTGGGCCGGCCTGGTGCTGGCGATGGACGAACTCAATGACCGTCTCGGTGCCGCATGGAGCCCAGTGAGCCACCTCAACGCCGTGTGCAACAGCGCCGAACTGCGTGAAGCCTACGAGTCGTGCCTGCCGGCCCTGAGCGCCTACTCCACCGAGATGGGCCAGAACCGCGAACTGTTCCAGGCTTATGAAGCCTTGGCCAACAGCCCGGAAGCCGCCGGTTTCGACGTGGCGCAAAAAACCATTCTGGAACACGCCCTGCGCGATTTCCGCCTGTCGGGTATCGACCTGCCTGAAGCCGATCAGAAGCGCTACGCCGAAGTGCAAAGCAAGCTGTCCGAACTGGGCAGCCGTTTCTCTAACCAACTGCTCGACGCCACCCAGGCCTGGACCAAGCACGTCACCGACGAAGCCGCCCTCGCCGGCCTGACCGATTCGGCCAAGGCGCAAATGGCCGCCGCTGCACAGGCCAAAGGCCTTGATGGTTGGCTGATCAGCCTGGAATTCCCGAGCTACTACGCGGTGATGACCTACGCTCAAGACCGTGCGCTGCGCGAAGAAGTCTACGCCGCCTACTGCACCCGCGCCTCGGATCAAGGCCCGAATGCCGGTCAGAACGACAACAGCCCGGTGATGGAAGAGATCCTCGACCTGCGTCAGGAACTGGCCAAGCTGTTGGGCTTCACCAGTTTCTCCGAGCTGAGCCTGGCGACCAAAATGGCCGAGTCCAGCGATCAGGTGCTGAGCTTCCTGCGTGATCTGGCCAAGCGCAGCAAACCGTTCGCCGCGCAGGACCTGCAACAGCTGCGCGCTTACGCCGCCGAACAGGGCTGCACCGATCTGCAAAGCTGGGACAGCGGTTTCTACGGTGAAAAACTCCGCGAACAACGCTACAGCGTCGCCCAGGAAACCCTGCGCGCCTACTTCCCGATCGACAAAGTGCTGGGCGGTTTGTTCGCCATCGTCCAGCGTCTGTACGGCATCGAAATCGCCGAGCAGAAAGGCTTCGACACCTGGCACCCGGATGTCCGCCTGTTCGAAATCAAGGAAAACGGCCAGCATGTCGGCCGCTTCTTCTTCGACCTGTATGCCCGCGCCAACAAGCGTGGCGGTGCGTGGATGGACGGCGCCCGCGACCGCCGCCGCACTGCCGAAGGCGTGCTGCAAAGTCCGGTGGCCAATCTGGTGTGCAACTTCACCCCGGCCGACAGTGGCAAGCCTGCGCTGCTGACCCACGACGAAGTCACCACCCTGTTCCACGAATTCGGTCATGGCCTGCATCACCTGCTGACCCGCGTTGATCACGTCGGTGTTTCGGGCATCAACGGCGTGGCGTGGGACGCGGTCGAGCTGCCGAGCCAGTTCATGGAAAACTGGTGCTGGGAGCCGGAAGGTCTGGCGCTGATTTCCGGTCATTACGAAACCGGCGAGCCGCTGCCACAGGATCTTCTGGAAAAAATGCTCGCGGCGAAGAACTTCCAGTCCGGCCTGATGATGGTGCGTCAGCTGGAATTCTCGCTGTTCGACTTCGAACTGCACGCCACACACGGCGATGGCCGCAGCGTGTTGCAGGTGCTCGAAGGCGTGCGAGACGAGGTTTCGGTGATGCGTCCACCGGCCTACAACCGCTTCCCGAACAGCTTCGCGCACATCTTTGCCGGCGGTTACGCTGCGGGTTACTACAGCTACAAGTGGGCGGAAGTGCTGTCGGCCGATGCGTTTTCGAAGTTCGAAGAGGACGGCGTGCTCAACGCTGAAACCGGTCGCGCGTTCCGCGAAGCGATTCTGGCTCGCGGCGGTTCGCAGGCGCCGATGGTGTTGTTCGTCGACTTCCGTGGTCGCGAGCCGTCGATTGACGCACTCTTGCGCCACAGCGGCCTCAGTGAGGACGCGGCAGCATGAGCGAGGGGCCTGTGATTACCAAAAGACGCTTTATCGCCGGGGCGGTCTGCCCGGCGTGCAGCGAGCCGGACAAGCTGATGATGTGGAACGAGGACACCGTGCCGCACCGCGAATGCGTGGCCTGCGGTTACTCCGACACGCTGAACGAGCAAGGGCTGTCGGTACCGAAAGAGCTGGGCACGCGGGTCAACACCAGCGCGCTCAAGCCACCTCCGGACAAGAAGGTTCAGGCAGTGCAGTTCTTCCCCAACCCCAAGCTTGCGAAAAAGCCTGACCCGCAATAATGAGTCACTGCCACCTTCCGTCGCTAAGCGGTGGAAGGTGGTAACTATCTACCGCCCATCTCCCGCTCTTCCTGTTTAGGCTGGCCCATTCAGCCACGCCTCAAGGAAGACGCCATGCCTGACACCAATCCGCTGTTACAAAACTGGACTCTGCCCCCGTGGTCGGCGATTCGCGCCGAGCATCTGCTCCCGGCCATCAACGTGATCGTTGCCGAAAACCGCCAGATCATTGCGCAGGTGATCGCCAGCCAGACCGAACATCCTGGCTGGGACGATCTGGTGGTTGCCATTGATGAGGCCGATGCTCGTCTGGATGAAGCCATAGGCGTCATTGAAACCCTCTCGACCGTCAAACCCGATGATATCGACTGGCTCAGGGAAAGCGCGTTGTGCAGCCTTGTCGCGGCCCAGTACACGGCCGACAAGGCCGCTAACCTGGCGCTCTACCGTGTTTATCAACGTCTGGCGAAGAGTTCGGTGGCGGCGAGTTTCGATGGTCAGCGCAAAGCCTCGTTGGCGAAGGTTCTGCGCAAATTCCGCTTGTCCGGTATCGAACTACCGCCTGCACAGCAGCAGAAACTCACCCGCCTGAACCGCGACATCAAAAGTATGGAGCAACTGTTTAGAAGCAATCTGGAGCTGGCAAACGCCGCATGGAGCAAGCGCATCGACGACGTCACGCAGCTTGAAGGCTTGTCTGCCGCGGCAAAGGCGCGTCTGGCCCTCAATGCCAAACAGGCAGGACACGACGGCTGGCTGCTCACGCTGGATCAAAACACCTACCGGCAAATCCTGACCCATGCACAGGACCGGGCGCTGCGGGAGGCGTATTTCACTGCCTGGCTTTCCCGGGCGTCCGACCAGGGCCCCCGGGCGGACAAACTCGATAACGATCCGGTGCTGACCGTACTGGTCGCCTTGCGTCACGAGAAAGCCCGGGTATTGGGTTTCGAGAATTACGTCCAGTTACGCCTCGAAAATCGCATGGCATCGTCTCCTGAGCAGGTCGCTGCCTTTTTGCGTCAGCAAGTGGCTTTGAATAAACCGGCATTGCTGCGCGATACCCAGGCCCTGAAAGCGTTCGCACACACGCTGGGGATTGCGCACGTACAGGCGTGGGATGAAGACTTTCTTGCCGAGCAACTACGCATTCAGCAATTGAACGGTGCGCTGAAAGGCTTGCGGCAATACTTCCCGCTTGATGGCATCTTGCGTCGACTCTGTCAGTTCAGCGAGCGCCTGTTCGGGATCCGCATCGTCGAACAGACGACGTTCAGCCACTGGCACGACGATGTAAGGCTCTTTGAGGTCAGCGAGCACGGGCAGGTGATCGGGTATATCTACTTTGATCCCTATCACCGTGAAGAGGACGCCGACTACGCGTTCACCACTGTCCTGCGCATTCGCCGAATCAATGCCGAGGGGCGGCCATCGCTGCCGATCGCCCGTCTTTATAGCAACTTCACGGCTGCCACCGACGAGCATCCCTGCCTGCTCTCTCACGAAAATCTGCGGGTGCTGTTCCACGAATTCGGCCACTGTCTGCAGCATGTTCTGACGCGATCGCCCCATCGCAACCTGGCGGGTATTTCCCAACTGGGGCGTGATACCGCCGAATTCGCCGGGCAGTTGTTCGAACACTTTTGCCTGTCGCCCTCGTTTCTGTTGTGGCTGGCGGCTCATTACCAGAGTGGCGAACAGCTGACTGAGGCTCGGGTCAACACCGCGCTGGCGGCCATTGGTGCCCACACCAGTCGCACAACCGCTATGTTGCTGATGACGGCACTGTTCGATCTGCAATTACATTGCAGTCACGGCGATAGCCGCAGCATCGAACAAGTATTCAAGGATGTGCAGCGTGAAGTTCCTCACCTGCAACTGTCGGGATATCACCGTTTCGCCAATGGTTTTGACTACCTGGTGACCGGTTATGAGGCATCGGTCTATGCCTACAAGTGGTCTGGCGTATTGGCCACCGAAGTGTTCGAACGGTTTCAGCGTGATGGGGTGTTCGACCCGCAAACGGGTCGGGGTTTTCGCGATGCGTTCTTCGCCCCCGGCGACTCACGCTCGTTACTGAAAGCGCTGGAAACCTTTCTAGACCGGCCGATCAACGCAGCGCTATTTGCGGCCACGACCGATTGAGTGGGTCGATCATTTCAAATTGACCGTCTGGAACCAGCTCTTCATCGAACAAGTTGCGAACGCGCTGGTACTGCAATCGCCGTTAGCCAGCGCGGTGCGCAACTTGTCGACATCGGCCTGCATCACGTAACGCACGCTGTCGCGAAAGTGCCCGCTCTCACCAAACCCGCCCTGGGTCATCTCGCTCAACGCGTCCTCTTTGCTCCAGCCCTGCACCACCACGCGGTACATCGCGGCCATCAGACCGGTGCGATCGGAGCCGTGTTTGCAATGCATCAACACCGGGCCATTGGCTTCGGCGCTCTCGATGGCGCGCAAGGTCTTGAGCACGTCGCTGTCGTCGACGTGGTTGGTGCGATACGGCAACTGCACCTGATTGATGCCCGGCTCGGACAGCCAATTGGTGTCGGCTTCCGGCAGGAAGTTGATCACAGTGGCCACCTTGAGATTCTTCAGCAACGGCACCACACCGCCATCAGGTAATGCGCTGCGGTAGAGGGTTGGCGACATCTGGAACAGGTTGTATTGCACTTCAACCGGTTGCGCCCACTCAGGCGGACGGGAGGTCGGACTGTCAGCCGCCTGGGCGGGGATCAAGTGCAGCAGGGCAACAAGCGATAAACACAAAGCAGGGAAAAGGCGCATTCGGGGCATGCTGGGTTGACCGTATCGAGATGGTTCAGTGATAGCACGCAGCTTCGCAGCCTGCCGGTCAAAGCCCCGTGAGCCGGCTGTCAAAGAATCGTGAACCCGCGCTGTTACAGCGGACCGGCAAGCAAAATTTCAGTCTTTTTACGCTGAATCGATTCAACCGGATGCTTAGCCTGCTACCATTTGTCACATCATGTTGCAGATGCGCCCCCCTTTTCCGGGTCAACCGGCCACGTCGCGACGACAAATCCTGAAACCGTTCTCAGAAACGGCTGACAACCATCAATGCCTGATGAGGTGCCCCCCATGTCTGATGCAGATCGAGACAACCCGCGGCGTGAGTTTTTGCGCAAATCCCTGATCCTGATTCCAGTGGTGACCCTGGCGGGTACCGGTCTGGGCAGCAGCGTGCTGCAAGCAGCGCCTGAAGCCGCACCGGCCAAACCTGCCGCGCAACCGGCTCGCGGCGACGCAGGCGTTTATCAGCCGAGCTATTTCACCGCAGAAGAATGGGCATTCATCAATGCTGCCGTGGCGCAATTGATTCCCAACGATGCCCAAGGCCCGGGTGCGCTTGAAGCCGGCGTGCCGGAATACATCGATCGTCAAATGAACACGCCGTATGCCGCTGGTGCCCTTTGGTACATGCAGGGTCCGTTCAATGCCGACGCAGCACCGGAGATGGGCTGGCAGAGCAAACTGGTGCCAAAAGAGATCTATCGCCTCGGCATCGCCGCCACGGATCAGTGGACCAAATCCCTCAACGGTAAAACATTTGCCGAGCAAGACAGCGCTACCCGAGACGATTTGCTCAAGCAACTCGAAGCCGGAAAACCGCCGTTCGATAGCGTCCCGGCGAAGATTTTCTTCAATCTGCTGCTGCAAAACACCAAGGAAGGGTTCTTCTGCGATCCGATCCACGGCGGCAATAAAGGCATGGTCGGCTGGACCATGATCGGCTTCCCCGGCGCCCGCGCCGATTTCATGGATTGGGTGGAACGCAACGAGCAATACCCCTTCCCGGCAGTTTCGATTCGCGGCGAGAGGGCTTAAGGCATGGCAACGGTAATGAAGAAGGTCGATGCAGTCATCGTCGGGTTCGGCTGGACCGGCGCGATCATGGCCAAGGAGCTGACCGAAGCGGGTCTTAACGTGCTGGCGCTGGAGCGCGGGCCGATGCAGGACACCTACCCCGACGGCAACTATCCGCAGGTGATCGACGAACTCACCTACAGCGTGCGCAAAAAACTTTTCCAGGACATTTCCAAAGAGACCGTCACCATTCGCCATAGCGTCAACGACATTGCCCTGCCGAACCGCCAATTGGGCGCGTTCCTGCCGGGCAACGGCGTCGGCGGTGCAGGGCTGCACTGGTCGGGCGTGCACTTTCGCGTCGACCCGATCGAGTTGCGTATGCGCAGCCACTACGAAGAACGCTACGGCAAAAGCTTCATCCCCAAGGACATGACCATCCAGGACTTCGGTGTCAGCTATGAAGAACTGGAGCCGTTCTTCGATTACGCCGAAAAAGTCTTCGGCACCTCGGGTCAGGCATGGACTGTGAAGGGTCAGTTGGTGGGCGAAGGCAAGGGCGGTAATCCCTATGCCCCTGATCGTTCGAACCACTTCCCATTGGAAGCGCAGAAAAACACCGTTTCCGCACAGCTGTTCGGTAAAGCGGCCACAGAGGTTGGTTACAAACCCTACAACCTGCCTTCGGCGAATACTTCAGGGCCTTACACCAATCCCTACGGCGCACAGATGGGCCCGTGCAACTTCTGCGGATTTTGCAGCGGTTACGTTTGCTACATGTATTCCAAGGCTTCGCCAAACGTGAACATTCTGCCGGCGCTCAAGCCTTTGCCGAATTTCGAGCTGCGGCCCAACTCGCATGTATTGCGGGTCAACCTCGACAGCAGCAAAACCAAAGCCACCGGCGTGACTTACATCGACGGTCAGGGCCGCGAGATCGAGCAACCGGCGGATCTGGTGATTCTCGGCGCCTTCCAGTTGCACAACGTGCGGCTGATGCTGCTCTCCGGGATCGGCAAGCCCTACGACCCGATCAGCGGCGAAGGTGTGGTCGGGCGTAACTTCGCCTACCAGAACATGGCGACCATAAAAGCGTTCTTCGACAAGGACACCCACACCAACAACTTCATCGGTGCCGGTGGCAACGGTGTGGCGCTGGATGACTTCAACGCCGACAACTTCGACCACGGCCCGCACGGCTTCGTCGGTGGCTCGCCGATGTGGGTCAACCAGGCTGGCAGCCGACCGATTGCCGGCACCTCCAACCCACCGGACACTCCGGCCTGGGGCAGTGCGTGGAAACGCGCGACCGCCGATTACTACACCCATCAGGTATCGATGGACGCTCACGGCGCGCATCAATCCTACAGAGGCAACTACCTCGATCTCGATCCGGTGTACCGCGATGCCTACGGCTTGCCGCTGCTGCGGATGACGTTCGACTGGCAGGAAAACGACATCAAGATGAACCGCTTCATGGTCGAGAAAATGGGCAAAGTCGCCGAAGCAATGGGCCCGAAAGCCATTGCGGTGATCGGCAAGAAAGTCGGCGACCACTTCAACACCGCGTCGTACCAGACCACCCACCTCAACGGTGGCGCGATCATGGGCACCGACCCGAAAACCAGCGCTCTGAACCGCTACTTGCAGAGCTGGGACGTGCACAACGTGTTCGTGCCGGGGGCATCGGCGTTCCCGCAAGGCCTGGGTTACAACCCGACAGGGCTGGTGGCTGCGCTGACTTACTGGTCGGCGAAAGCGATCCGTGAGCAATACCTGAAAAACCCCGGCCCGCTGGTTCAGGCTTAAGGAGCGATGACCATGAAGAGTTTTGTTATCGCGACCCTGGCCCTGCTCGGCAGCGCTACTTTGCAAGCGGCCGAAGTTGATCAGTCCTTGATCAAACAGGGCGAATACCTCGCCCGCGCCGGCGACTGTGTGGCTTGTCACACCGCGAAGGACGGCAAGCCTTTCGCCGGTGGACTGCCGATGGAAACCCCGATTGGCACGATCTACTCGACCAACATCACCCCGGATAAAACCGGCGTCGGTGATTACAGCTTCGAGGACTTCGATCAGGCCGTGCGTCACGGCGTCGCCAAAAACGGTAGTACGTTGTACCCGGCAATGCCGTATCCGTCCTACGCCCGTGTCAGCGAAGGCGACATGAAAGCGTTGTACGCGTACTTCATGCGAGGCGTTGAACCGGTGGCGCAGGAGAACAAGGCCAGCGACATCCCGTGGCCGTTGAGCATGCGCTGGCCGTTGATGGGCTGGCGCTGGATGTTTGCGCCGAAGGTCGAGGACTACAAGGCCACGTCAGAAGATCCGGTCATTGATCGTGGGGCTTATCTGGTGGAAGGCCTCGGACATTGCGGCGCCTGTCATACGCCACGTGCCCTGACCATGCAGGAAAAATCCTTGAGTGCAGCGGATGGTAAAAACTTCCTGGCCGGCAGCGCGCCGCTGGAAGGCTGGATCGCCAAGAGTCTGCGCGGTGACCACAAGGACGGCCTGGGTAGCTGGAGTGAAGAGCAACTGGTGCAATTCCTCAAGACCGGTCGCAGCGACCGTAGCGCAGTGTTCGGCGGCATGAGCGATGTGGTCACCCACAGCATGCAATACATGACCGACGCCGACCTGACCGCGATTGCCCGCTATCTCAAGTCGTTGCCAGCGACTGATCCGAACGATCAGCCGCACCAGTACGACGAAAAAGTCGCCAAGGCCCTGTGGAACGGTGACGACAGTCAGCGCGGCGCAGCGGTGTACATCGACAACTGCGCGGCGTGCCACCGCACGGACGGCCACGGCTATACGCGGGTATTCCCGGCGCTGGCAGGCAATCCGGTGCTGCAATCAGATGACCCGACTTCGTTGATTCACATTGTGCTCAAGGGCGGGACTTTGCCAGCGACGCACACGGCGCCTTCGACCTTCACCATGCCAGCGTATGCATGGCGCCTGTCGGATCAGGAAGTCGCAGATGTGGTGAGTTTTATTCGCGGCAGTTGGGGTAACAAGGGCGCTCCAGTGAAAGCAGCCGATGTTGCCAATCTGCGCAAGAACGATATGCAGACCACTTCCGGCGATGACCTGGGGCAAGTCACTTCGCATAACTGACGCTTGAATATCGCTGACATGGCACGAAGGCTTGTGCTGTGTCAGCGAGCCAATCAACGCTTGGGCTGAAAGCCCTTGAATTGCGCAAAGGCATCCGCCAACTGCAAGTAAAGCTTCTTGTCGTGTTTATCGATGTCGCCATCGCCGTCAGCATCGACGGCGTCTTCGGAAATCAAGTCATAACGACCGTTACCTTGCGACGAAGAAGCGAACAACGAGTAGTCGTAATCCATCATTTCCGTCGCGTCTTCATCGTAGTGATAGAACGCGACCTCCGGATTTCCATCTTGGTCCATATCCGCGATTTCGAGCAATATCCTGATCGTCATAAATAAAATCTCTGTCCGTTGATTACGCCAGGATCACCGGCAAAGTTGCCGCACGCTCCTCAGGCTAAATCCAAAGTATGAACACATCTACTGTCATACCTGACAGGGTGTATAAGCAGACAGTGCTGACTGTCTTGCTGTCGATATATACACCCTGTCAACTATAACAGTAGACATTTATTGACGGCAGTTCTAATTTCAAAGGCGTGACTACTACACTTTTAATATTGAGTATGGCAGGGAGCGGACATTATGAATTACGCTGTGTTATATGAGTTCAAGGATATCAAGGGAGATCATCACGCCGAAGCGATCATCTCCCGATACAACGATGGATATGCGCCGGGCAGTAAACCCAACGTAGTTGTCACAGTTGAATACAACACGGTCAGTAAAAAATATGAAACCGTCGAAGGGTATGACGATGTCGAGGGAGATGGCGACCTTGATGAAGATGACCAGTCTTATTACACCCTCGCCGCTGATATTGCCTCTGCTATTGCAGGTTTAAGCAAGCAGGATGACGGCCGTCGCTATAAGAGCATGCTGGTGTCTTTCGATAATAACGGCAGCCCGGCTGCACCGCCCGATGTCAAAATTGGACTGTTCAATGTTTCAAATCCCGGTTTGAGCCAGCCTGACTTTACCGTCACAGCGACAGATTATAGAAACGGCCTGTATAACAAGGTTTCAAATACTGTAGATGCCAACGGCGATAACCGCATTGATCTTAACGATCAACTTGTATTCAAGAGGATCGCAAATTCTTTTGCCTCAATGAAAGGGTTCAAAGCCTGAACTGACTGACAACTCTATTATCTTGCTTATCGCCCGACGGCACTGGCGGGTTACCCATTTCCACGATACTGTACGGACATACAGCATCGTGGAATTTCATTATGGCCATCCCTGACCGTGGTCGCGGCACCGCCAGCAACCCGCACAACCGCTTCGCACCGAGCCGCTCGGTTGCCGAAGACGACGGCTGGTATCAGGAAGTGCCCGAGACCCAGGGCACCGAGGTGATGATCGAAACGGCGAAGACGATCATCACCCGCAACACCTCGCCGGATCTGCCGTTCGACCGCTCTATCAACCCCTATCGTGGCTGCGAACATGGCTGCATCTATTGTTACGCGCGGCCCAGCCACGCCTATTGGGACATGTCGCCGGGGCTCGATTTCGAAACGAAGCTGATCGCCAAGACCAACGCTGCCCAAGTGCTGGAAGAACAGCTCGGGAAAAAAGGCTATCAATGCGCGCCGATCAATCTCGGTTCCAACACCGATCCGTATCAGCCGATCGAACGCGAACACAAGATCACCCGCCAGATCCTCGAAGTGCTGCTGCGTTATCGGCACCCGGTGACCATTGTCACCAAGGGCTCGTTGATCCTGCGCGACCTCGACTTGCTCACCGAACTGGCGCAACAGCGGCTGGTGGCGGTGATGATCAGCCTGACCACACTGGACGATGAACTGAAGCGAATCCTCGAACCCCGCGCCGCTGCGCCCAAGGCGCGCTTGCGGGCAATCCGGGTGATGCGTGAAGCGGGAGTTCCGGTGGGAGTGCTGTGTTCACCGATGATTCCGATGATCAACGACAGCGAGATCGAAAGCCTGCTGACCGAGGCCCAAGCCGCCGGCGCGCAAAGTGCGGCCTACATGATGCTGCGCCTGCCGCTGGAAGTGGCACCGCTGTTCGAGGAATGGCTGCAAGCGCATTATCCGCAACGCGCAGCGCATGTGTTGAGCCTGGTTCGACAAAGCCGTGGCGGCGAGCTCTACGACAGCCGTTTCGGCGCGAGGATGCGAGGTGAAGGGCCGTTTGCAGATCTGCTGGCGCAGAGGTTTGCCAAAGCCATCAAGCGTCTGGGCCTCAATCATCGCGAGAGCTACAACCTCGATTGCACAGCCTTCTGTCCGCCGGGTCGCCAGATGTCGTTGATTTAGCGACAATTGGCCTATGGTTGAGTGGTCGGAACCCTTCCGTCGAAACTGCCAGTCACGTTTTTTGTGACCTGGAACACACGTTCTAGAGCGCTTGATTCAGTTTGAGTTAAGTTTCGACGGCTACCTTGTTCATCGAGTGACTGACGGGTCGGGATGACTCGGATGTTTTAAACAGCCACTGGCTTCATACCGGAATACCGGGGCATGACTCCCTGAATCCGCCTAAGAGGATGAATCATGAGTGACAAGGATAAACAGCCGTTGGCTGCGTCGGCGCAAGCCCCTGTGGCGGAATCCGCCGATGCAGCGCTGCGTCAGATCGTAGACGGCTTTTTGCATTTTCATCATGAGGTCTTCCCGCAGCAGGAAGAACTCTTCAAAAAACTCGCCACGGCCCAGTCGCCAAAAGCGATGTTCATCACCTGCGCCGACTCGCGCATCGTGCCCGAACTGATCACCCAGAGTTCGCCCGGCGATCTGTTCGTGACCCGTAACGTCGGCAACGTTGTACCGCCCTACGGCCAGATGAACGGCGGCGTTTCCACTGCGATCGAATACGCGGTGCTGGCGCTCGGCGTGCAGCACATCATCATCTGCGGCCACTCGGATTGCGGCGCCATGCGCGCGGTGCTCAACCCCGACAGCCTGGAAAAAATGCCGACGGTCAAAGCCTGGTTGCGCCACGCCGAAGTGGCCAAAACCATGGTGCATGAAAACTGTAACTGCGCCGACGAAAAAGAAAGCATGCCGATCCTCACTGAGGAAAACGTCATCGCCCAATTGCAGCACTTGCGTACCCATCCTTCGGTAGCCTCGCGCATGGCGAACGGTCATCTGTTCATCCATGGCTGGGTCTACAACATCGAAACCAGCGAAATCAAAGCTTACGACGCGGATCAGGGCTGCTTCCTGCCGCTCGACGGCAGCCATCCGATTCCGGTGGCGACGCCCAAAGCGCGCTTCTAAATCTTCCTAACAATCTGTGTGGTTTGACGCCGGCCGCTGTTTCAGCGGCCCGGCCTCGCCACGCCTGAAGAAAGCTTCGGGAGAGTCATCATGCGTGCTGCTCAATTAAAAGCGGTGTTGCCACGGGAGCTGCTCGCTTCGGTGGTTGTATTTCTGGTCGCCCTGCCGCTGTGCATGGGCATTGCGATTGCGTCAGGGTTGCCGCCGGCCAAAGGCCTGATCACCGGGATCATCGGCGGTCTGGTCGTGGGTTGGCTGGCGGGTTCGCCGTTGCAGGTCAGCGGGCCGGCAGCGGGTCTGGCAGTGTTGGTGTTTGAACTGGTGCGCCAGCACGGCATCGAGATGCTCGGGCCGATTCTGCTGCTGGCCGGTTTCCTGCAACTGGTGGCCGGGCGACTGAAGCTCGGTTGCTGGTTTCGGGTCACAGCGCCAGCGGTGGTCTACGGCATGCTGGCCGGGATCGGCGTGTTGATTGTGCTCTCACAAATCCATGTGATGCTCGACGCCTCACCAAAGCCCTCTGGGCTGGATAACCTCACAGCGTTCCCCGCTGCGGTGGCGCAAGCCTTGCCGTCGTTTGGCTGGCAGGCCGGTCTGCTCGGGCTGGCGACTATTGCGGTGATGTGGCTGTGGGAGAAATTCCGTCCGCATTCCCTGCGCTTTATTCCCGGCGCATTGCTGGGTGTGGGTCTGGCGACGGGTGCCAGTCTGATGCTGGCGTTGCAGGTTAAACGCGTCGAGGTGCCGGCCAATCTGGCAGAAGCCATCGATTGGCTGAAACCGGCGGATCTGCTCAGTCTGGCGGACCCGACGCTGCTGATCGCTGCGTTTGCCGTGGCGTTTATCGCCAGCGCCGAAACCCTGTTGTCGGCGGCGGCGGTGGATCGCATGCACAGCGGTGTTCGTTCGGACTTCGACCGTGAACTGTCGGCACAAGGCGTCGGCAACATGCTTTGCGGCCTGGTCGGCGCGTTGCCGATGACCGGGGTAATCGTGCGCAGTTCGGCCAACGTCCAGGCCGGTGCGACCACGCGCTATTCGACAATCTTCCATGGCCTGTGGCTGCTGGCGTTCGTGCTGTTGCTGTCGAGCGTGCTGCAAAGCATTCCGGTGGCGAGTTTGGCGGGTGTGCTGGTGTATACCGGTTTCAAACTGGTGGATCTCAAGGCGTTTCGCGGGCTGGGTCGTTATGGCCGGATGCCGATGTTCACTTACGCCGCGACGGCGCTGGCGATCATCTTCACCGACCTGTTGACCGGCGTGCTGATCGGCTTCGGCCTGACCTTGCTGAAACTGGCGTTCAAGGCTTCGCGCTTGAAGATCAGCTTGATCGATCTGCCGCAGGACGGCGAGATGGAGTTGCGTCTGGTGGGGGCGGCGACGTTCCTCAAGGTGCCGGCGCTGACGCAGGTGCTGAACACGATTCCTATGGGCACCACGGTGCATGTGCCGCTCAATAACCTGAGCTACATCGACCATTCGTGTCTGGAGTTGCTGGAAGAGTGGGGCCGGGCGAATGCGGCGAAGGGGTCGAAGCTGTTGATTGAGTCGCGTGGGTTGAAGCGCAGGCTTGAGGGGCGTATTCGGACTACCACCGGGATCGGCGCGGCCGGCTAAATCTTCCCGCCTGAACACAACACCTGTGGGAGCTGGCTTGCCAGCTCCCACAGGTGTTGAGGTGTTTCTGGGTTAAGCAGCCGGTTGATCCAGCTCCAGACCCACACCCAATCGACGGCCCATGCACGGCCAGCGTTTCCACGCCGCACCGGTGTCGGGGCTGCTGAGTTTTTCGCGGTAGGCCTCTACCGACTCCAGCGCAAAACTCTCTTCGTTGAGCATCTCGTCGATGGCGTGATGCACCGCTTCGTCCAGTTGGTTGGCAAACTCCTCACCGATCAATTGGTGAGCAATCAGATTGGCGACCGTCATGTCCAAGGGGATCAGTGGCTGGCCGAAATGCTTGATGTACAGGTCGTTGACCTCTTCGACAAAACGGTGCGCCAGGTAGGCTTCGTCCAGCAGGCTGTCCAGGCCAACGTGCCCGGCCATGATTACCGGCGGCTGGAGGAAATACTGCTCGGCGATTTTCAGCACCGGTTTGATCTGCGATTCGATTCCCGCTTCCCTGGCGACTTCATTGGCTGCATCCAGCAGGTCTGGCACTTCATCGATGTAGGCGGCGACAAAACGCGTCAGCACGCCTTTGGCGTCGGCTTCCGGCAATTGGATCGCCGGGTGTAAATGAGGCAGCTTGCTTTCCAGCTGACGGGTCAGCAGGCCGGTGTCTTTCTCGTGCTGTTGGGCGGTTTGGATCTGCTCGCGCAATGCGGCGGTGTTCATGAAAACTCCAGGGAACAAGGCAATGAAATAGGGAAGACATAAGTTAGCTGGCTTACGAAAAATGCTAAGACGCATTTGTCATAATTATTTCATCCTTGATGCGCCTGCGTTATATCGATTTACCACCTCTCGTCTGCATCCTTCTCCATTCGTGCCCTTGAACGCAAGTCTCGGCTGTTTCAGTTCATTTACGTCCTCACATTGCAATTTCCAGTCGCTGTCTATACTCGCCATTGAATGGAGTTAGCTGATGACGCCCGACTGCACCCGCAGCAAGGCCCGGCGATTCAAGTTCGTAGTCTGATGCAGCCGCTCCCTTGCCGCAGGCGAAAGCCGGCGGGATAACAAGAACGATAAGGGGAACCCGCAATGATGCGACATCCACACGTCTGGATGGGCCTCCTGTTGTGGTCGATTTTCAGCCAGGCCAATGCGGCCTGGACTGTGAATATGGCGCCCGGAGCGACTGAAATCAGTCACGCAGTATTCGACCTGCACATGAACATTTTCTGGTTCTGTGTGGTGATAGGGTTCATCGTATTCGGAGCAAT
>NZ_JBIUWI010000054.1:0-995 GCF_044743385.1 Pseudomonas sp. NPDC087639
CAACGATCTTGCCGGTCTGACCGACCTGCATGTCGTTCGGTACGAAACCTGCGTCGACCGCGGCGCGCGAAGCACCGACGGCAGCGCCCAGCTTGTCTGCCAGAGCGTACAGGTGTTTGAAGTTGTCGCCGTTCTGCATGCCGCGGCCGCCGGAAACGACGATCTTGGCAGCGGTCAGTTCTGGACGATCAGACTTGGCCAGTTCTTCGCCAACGAAGCTCGAAGTCCCAGCGTTGTGCGCAGCAGCAACCGCTTCAACGGCAGCCGAACCACCTTCAGCAGCAACCGGGTCGAAACCGGTGGCACGCACGGTGATCACTTTGATCGCAGCGGTCGATTGCACGGTAGCGATGGCGTTACCGGCGTAGATCGGGCGCTTGAAAGTATCAGCGCTCTCTACCGAGATGATCTCGGAGATCTGGTCAACGTCCAGCGCAGCGGCAACGCGCGGCAGGATGTTTTTGCCGTTGGAAGTGGCGGCAGCCAGGATGTGGCTGTAGCCAGCGCCGAGTTCGGCCACCAGAGGAGCAACGTTTTCCGGCAACTGATGCGCGTAAGCGGCGTTGTCAGCGTTCAGGACTTTGCTCACGCCCGCGATTTTCGCAGCGGCTTCAGCCACGGCGCCAGCGCCTTGGCCGGCAACCAGAACGTGGATGTCACCGCCGATTTTGGCAGCGGCAGCAACCGTGTTCAGCGTGGCCGGAGCCAGCACTTTGTTGTCGTGTTCGGCGATTACCAAGATAGTCATGATTAGATTACCTTCGCTTCGTTTTTCAGTTTCTCGACCAGTTCAGCCACCGACTTGACCTTGATACCCGCGCTGCGTGCAGCCGGCGCTTCGACTTTCAGAGTCTTGTTGGTGGAGGCGGTGGAAACGCCCAAAGCATCCGGAGTCAGCACTTCGAGAGGCTTCTTCTTGGCTTTCATGATGTTTGGCAGGGACGCGTAGCGCGGCTCGTTCAAACGCAGGTCGGTGGTGACTATAGCAGGAAGAT
>NZ_JBIUWI010000054.1:1005-1359 GCF_044743385.1 Pseudomonas sp. NPDC087639
TTCAGCGAAACGGTCTGCGCGCCGCCGTCGATTTCGCGGGTCACGGCAACGCTGTCGCCGGAGACTTCGACTTTCGATGCGAAAGTGCCCTGACCGTAGCCGCTCAGTGCAGCGAGCATCTGGCCGGTCTGGTTGTTATCGCTGTCGATTGCCTGCTTGCCCAGAATCACGAGCTGAGGCTGTTCCTTGTCGACAACCGCTTTCAACAGTTTGGCAACGGCCAGGGACGTCAGATCTTCAGCGGATTCGACGAGGATGGCGCGGTCGGCACCCAGAGCCAGTGCGGTACGCAGCTGTTCCTGAGCAGTGGTCGGGCCGATGGAGACGACGACGATTTCAGTCGCAACGCCTTTC
>NZ_JBIUWI010000054.1:1369-2136 GCF_044743385.1 Pseudomonas sp. NPDC087639
GTCCGCCTTGACGCGAACCTTGACGTTGTAATCCACAACGCGTTTGACAGCTACAAGAACCTTCATGGATTCCTCGTTACTCTCCGGTGAAAAGAAAGTCGCCTAGGCGAACCTGGCGGATGATGCTCATCGGGCTACAAGGGCACCTCTAAAAACGCCGGCTTGTGTATAGGGTGATTCCACGCTGCGAAGTGCGATGACCGTTCGTCAGTGGTGACCGACAAGTCATTGATCTTCACGGTGTGTAAACTGCGCGCCAGACCTGCGCTGCGCATCACCTTGTACTGCCTACGCCCTGTCTTTAGAGGTGCTCTTGAAACCGCCAGTCTGCCTACGGCGAGCGCAAAACCGCCCGTATCTTGACCGGAACGCCTATTCCGGTCAATACGGCAAAATGGTAACTCATAAGCCGCGCTTCTTTGATTTCTCTGGGCTGGAGCCAATTCAAACAAACGTTTGTATTGGACGCTCAGAGTGGTGTAGATATAATGCGCCCCCTAGAGAGAAAGGTGGGTTTTCCATTACTGCCCTTGACGTTAACGTAAAGGCAATACGGATGCGACACCGAACCTCCAAATTAGAAAAAAAACTGTTGAGCCTTGAGTAGGAGATAGCCTGTGGAACGCGAATACATGGAATTCGACGTGGTCATCGTCGGTGCCGGCCCCGCTGGCCTGTCCGCCGCCTGCCGTCTGAAGCAGAAGTCCGCCGAAGCCGGTAAGGAATTAAGTGTATTCTTGTTGTTTAATGGCTTATTAGTTTTCTGT